>JANMMQ010000368.1:0-5845 GCA_031373465.1 Ilumatobacteraceae bacterium
GGGGCTGACAGCGCCAGCTGATCGAAGTCGGTGTGGTGCAGTCCCAGAAGCCGGCCGATCGCATCCGTCACCTTCGTGGCGTTGAGCGTGCATGACAACGGCAGGTAACGCCCGCTGGCGTCGGCGAACCCGGCCACAGCACCGGTGGGATCAGCGGTCGGCCTATCGCTGACGGCGTAGGCGGTGCCCGACGTCCCCAACGACAGAACCGCCACACCGGCACGCAGACCGAGACCCAGGGCCGCGGCCATGTTGTCTCCTGTTCCACAGGCGACCTTCACGCCGTTCCACTCGCCGACCGTCTCGGTCGGGCCGGCCACTCGTGGTACGACCCCGGACCAATCCAGGTCCTTGTCGACGATCGACAGGACGTCCCACCGGTACTCCCCCGATGACGGCGACCAGTAGCCGGTGCCAGAGGCGTCGCCCCTATCGGTGACGAGTTGGCCGGTCAGGCGCAGGGTCAACCAGTCGTGCGGCAAGACCACGTGCGCCACCCTGGCCCAGTTCTCGGGCTCGCTACGGTGCAACCAGCTCAACTTGGCCACGGTGAAAGCAGCCACGGGCACGCTGCCCACAGCATCGGTCCAAGCCGCGGCGCCACCTTCCAACTGCTTCAAGAGCCATCCGGCGTCGGCAGCGGTCTCGGTGTCGTTCCACAACTTGGCCGGGCGTATCACCTCCCGATCGCTGTCGAGGACCACCATTCCGTGCTGTTGACCGGCGACGCTGATCGCCTCGACGTCGGGTGAACCTGCGCCCTGCCACGCTGTCTCGAACGCCTGCCACCACGCCAGCGGATCCTGTTCGGACCGAGGAGGCGTCGTCGCCGGATGGGGCGCCGAGCCTCGAGCGACGACGACACCAGTGTCGAGATCGCGGACCTCCACTTTCGTGCTCTGCGTCGACGAGTCGACGCCGGCGACGAGTCGCACCACCTCGGGCATGCACGAACCGTAGCTGGCCTGCCAAGATCCCTCTGATGCAGAGCACCCTGCCGTACATCGACGCCGCCGAGCTCTTCCGCCTGGTTCCGTTGACCGACGCACTACAGGCCCTGCGCGAGTGTTTCGCCGCCGCGCCTAACCATGTCGATCGCGTGCACTCGAGCGCGGGTGGCGGCGAGTTCTTGGTGATGCCCGCGGCCGCCGGCGATGCCGCAGGCGTGAAGTTGGTCGGGATCCAGCCTGCCAACACGTCGCGCGGGTTGCCGATCATCCAGGGGGTCTATGTGCTGTTCGACATGCGCATCGGTCAGCCGGTCGCCTTGCTCGACGGCGCTGCGCTGACCACCTTGCGCACGCCGATGATCTCTGCCTTGGCCTCGGATGCCCTGGCCCGACACGACGTACGCGCGCTCGGCGTCATCGGCACCGGTCCGCAAGCAGTCGCCCACGTTCACGCGATGCGCGTCGTGCGACCCGGGATCGACGAAGTGGTCGTCGCCGGACGCACGCCCGAACATGTTGCCGACGTCGTCGGCCAGCTCGTCGCTGCCGGTGAGTCGGCGACCGCCGGCTCCTACTCCGACGCGGCCGCATGCGACATCGTGTGCGCGGCCACACGAGCCGACATTGCTCTCTTCGGCCTGGCGGACGTCAATGCAGGCGCCCATGTGAACATCGTCGGTTCGTATCGACTCGATCTGCGCGAGGTCGGCAGCGATCTGATTGCCGGGTCGACTGTCGCAGTCGACGACGTGGCCGCGGCGAAAGCGGAGGCAGGAGACTTGCACCTGGCGGTGCAGGAAGGGGTCTGGGAATGGGACCGCATCGCCGGAGACCTCACCGATCTGGCCGGCGGACGACTGACTCGCACCTCGTACGCCGAGATCACGCTGTTCAAAAGTGTCGGGCTGGCCGTACAGGACCTGGCCATCGCCCAGCGCGCCGCCACCGCTGCCGGAATCATGGCGGCATTGTGAGCAAGGAAGTCGTCCTCGTCGGTGGTGGCCTGGTGGGACTATCGTCCGCGTTGTTCCTCACTGAGGCCGGTGCCGATGTCACGATTGTCGACAGCGAAGGTCTTGGCGGTGGCGCAGCCCGCGGCAACGCTGGGTTCATGTGCACGGCGATCGTCGAGCCATTGCCCGCGCCTGGCGCGATCCGCAACGCGTTGACGTCACTGCGCGATCCCGCGAGAGCGCTGCGAGTGCTCCCGAAAGCCATTCCGCAGATGGCCCCGTGGTTGCTCGCCTTCGCCCGCAACTGCACGACGTCGAGGTATCAGTCCGGCCGCGCAGCGTTGGCACGGTTCAACTACAACAGCGCTGCCATCCTCGAACGGCTCGCCAGCCAAGGCGTCGCGGTCGGCCTCAGTCGCGAGCTCCTCGTCCCCTATCACGATGTCGCCAAGGCTGAGCATCATTTCGAAGCGCTGCAGCCGATGGTCGAGTTCGGAGCCCGCATCCCGGATCGGGTCGTCGACGGTGACGAGATCCGTCAACTCGCCCCGGCGATCACCGATCACGTTCGCGCCGGTCTGGTCATGCCCGGTGATCGTGCGCTCGACCCAAGGCGATACGTCGACTCGGTCATCGACATCCTCAAATCGCGCCACGTGCGGATCATGGAGCACACCGACGTCACGAAGGTCCGCTCGTCGGACGATCGGGTCGTGTCACTCGAGACGTCGAATGGAACGGTCGATGGCGAGGAGTTCCTCCTCGCAGCAGGCGCCGGATCCCGGCTGCTCGCCAAACACTTCGATCTGCGCCTGTCGGTGATACCCGGCCAGGGATACAACGTCGCCCTGCCGACCTCGCCGGGGCTTCAGCAACCCGTGATCTTCGAGGAGGTGCACGCCGTCGCGACGCCTTTCGAGGACCGCATCCGCGTCGGCGGCACCATGGAGTTCGGCGGAGATCACCCTCCCTTTGACGGGCGCCGATTGGAGATGATCGTCGCATCGATGCGCGCGTTTCTCGACCTCGATTGGGACGAGCGGTTCGACACGTGGGCGGGATCGCGCCCGATGAGCGCCGACGGCTTGCCGTTCATGGGCCGCCCGAAGCGATGGCGCAACGTCGTGGTCGGTGCCGGCCACGGGATGTTCGGTCTGACGCTGGCTCCGCCGAGCGGTGTGGCCATCTCCGAGCTGATCATGACCGGCCGGTCGTCCACGGACATCAGCGCGTTCGACCCCGATCGCAGCGCGTTCCGGCGCTGAACCGCTCTACATCGATCCGACTTCGTCACCCCACACGTCGCTGAGCACGTAACCGAGTTGGTATGGATCGGTCGGGTCGACGCTGCTGGTCTTTGTGCCGACCACCCAACCCCTGCCGGAGATGCGCGGCAAAACGGCGGGCCGATCGCCGACCGATGTCTCTCCGACCATCTCGACGATGAACTCGCTCTCGATCAGTGACCGGGCAATGAAGCGGCTGCCGACTTGGGCTGCGCCGCGAGCCGCGAGTATCGCCAGCCTGGCCGAGTTCCCCGTGCCGCAGGGCGAACGATCGACGCGTCCACTGAGCACGGTCGCGCCGCGCAGCGAACCGTTGGCGGGATCGTCGTCGCCGACCAGCATCACGTACGAGATGAAGTCGATCTCAGGAATCTCGGGGTGCTGGACCTTGATGGACTGGCGGGCCGCCAACGAGATCGCCGTGCCGGCTTCGACGACCTGGCGTGCACTGCTCCGGTTGAGCTTCACCCCGAATTGTGCAGGGTCGGCGAACACGTAGTAGCAGCCGCCGTAGGCGACATCGACCCGGATGTCGCCGAGGCCGGGCACATACAGGGGAACGTCGAGTGCCTCGACGAACGATGGCACGCCATCGAACGTCACCCGTTCGCACCGGCCATCGGCGCAAGTCGCCGTCACGCGGATCAGTCCTGCGGCTGTCTCCAGGACCACCCGCGTCTCGGGCTCTGTCATCGGCAACGTGCCGGTCTCCAAGAGCGCGGTGACGACGCAAATCGTGTTCGAACCACTCATCGCGTGAGCACGGTCCGCCTGGCAGATGATAAAGCCCGCATCAGCCTGCGGATCGAGCGACGGGAACACCAGGTTGGCGCTGGTCTGCGGGCGCCCGCGCGGCTCGAAGCACAAGAACCTACGAACCGAGTCGTCGACCTCGTTGATGTGCCGCAACTTGTCGCGCATCGAAGCGCCGGGTACATCGAAAACCGTGCCGAGATAGCAGGTCCCCTGCTCACCCTCGGCATGGACCTCGACTGCGGTGTACGACTTCGTGCTGCGCACTTCCGTTCAGCTTTTGGCGAATGGAGCAGCGAGCGCCTGGTCGAGCACGGCGAGAAATTCCTTGGCGACATCGTCGGTCAGCCCGAGCAGTGGTGCCCGCACGGGACCGCAGGCGAAACCCTGGTGGGCGAGGCCGAGTTTGGCCTTGGCGTTGTACGAGCCACTCTCCATGTTCTGGATCCACGGCAAAATGGAGGCGAACTGCCGCCTGGCCAGGCCGTAATCACCCAAGTTGGCCGTGTTCATGATCACGACGTGATGGTGTGGCAGCACGTTGGCGGTACCAGCCAGCCAACTGCGTACTCCCCATGCGAAGTAGTCGGCCGCCTGATCGTCGCTTCCGCACATGATCTGCAAGTCGTCCGCGTAGGTTCGCTGCAGGTACAAGAACCGCGAGAAGTCGCCGCTCGACTCTTTGATCGCGATGATGTTGGGATGACCGGCGACAGCGTCGAGGCACGCGTACCCGATCTCGACCCCCGCTCGGGCCGGATAGTTGTAGAGGACGACCGGCTTGTCGACCGCGTCGGCGACCGCGCGGTAGTGCGCCGCCAACTCGCGCTGGCTGGGCAGCGAGGTCGGCGGAGCGGCGAGCATGATCGCGTCGTAGCCCATTCCGACTGCAGATTCGGCAAGACGGACGGCCTCGCGTGTGGAGCCGGCGTTGCAACCGGCGACCAGTTTGGCGCGCCTGCCGACGATTTCGGCCGTGTGCGCCATCACGCTCTTGCGCTCGTCCGTCGACATCGCGTAGTACTCGCCAGTCGTGCCGCACGACACGACGCCGGCCACGCCCCCATCGACGCAGAAGTCGATCACCTTCGTCAGCGTCGACAGATCGAGCCCCTCGTCGGCGTCGAACGGCGTCACAACCGGGACGTACACACCCTCCAGCGTCAATTTGGCTAAAATCAATTCGGTCATGGGTCAACGGTACCACCGGCTCCAATTCGCCGAACGGTCGCCGGCCACCCGCGCTGCGGCTAGCCCAGTGCCATCAGGGCGACGCCGAAGCCACTCGCCGCGACGCCGATGGCCTGCCATTTTCGCAGCCGCTCCTTGTTGAACAAGACCGAGCAGAGAACGGCTACCGCAGCAAACTGTGACGCGGCCACGGAGACAGGTCCGGCCGAACCCTTGATGTAGCCGAGCTTCAACGATCCGAGGGCGAGGCCGCCCGCCAGACCGGACGCGATCGCCCACTTGCGCGCCGGTACGCGCAGCACCAGGATCGGTGCCTTGTCGAAGCGCTGCAGCAGGATCAGGAACGCCAGACCGGACAAGCGTTGGATCAGCACCGGCGACAACCCGGCTGCGTCGGAGGTCTGCGAGGTCAGCGTGAACGCGACGCCGAACAGGAGACCGGCACCGATGCCGAGGAGGATCACGATCTTGACACTTCCCATTCCCCCGCGTTCGTAGGTAGTCAACACCAACGCGGCGAGGCCGAGGACCATCCCGCACGCGGCAACCGTGCTCGGTGTGTTTCCCTTGATGAGGTCGTACAGCACCGGCACCGCTGCAAGAAGCACCGAAGCGGTGGGTGCGACGATGCCCATCCGCGCCACCGTGTAGCCACGGTAGAGCATCACCAATCCGCCGGAGAGCGTGATTCCCGAGAGCGTGCTGAGCACCA
>JANMMQ010000374.1:0-2630 GCA_031373465.1 Ilumatobacteraceae bacterium
CTTGGCGACCAGTTCTACTTCGCCGACGGCGAGGTCGCACCCAACGTGATCGAGCGGTACAGCGTGTACAACGCCAGCACGACCGATGCGGTCGTCAACATCACGTTTCTCGGGTTGGACCCCTCACTGGGCTTCATCAACCCCGAACCGCTCACCGTGCCGGCCGGAAAGGTCGTCTCGTTGATCGCCGGTGATGCCGGGGTGCCAGAGGGCCGGCACGGCGCGGTCTTCTCGACCGAGACGCAGGGATCCATACTCGTCGAGCGTGCGATCACTCGTCAGACCGGCGACACGGTGGCGACCACTGTGGTGATGGGTGCGCCGCCGTCGTTCGCCTCGACTCGATGGAGCATGGCCATCGGCACGGATCTGGCTGTCGACAACATCCTCGTGGTGCTCAACGCGACGGGAGCCCCCGGAACGGTCACCGTGAAGACGCTGGGCGCAGGCGGAGAAGTGCCGGTACCGGGCATGGAGGCGATCGACCTGCCGGCGGGTGGGGTCATCACCATCGGAGTCTCGGATCCCACCGCCCTCGGCCACCCGCTGGTCGTCGAATCGACCCAGCCAATCTTCGTCGAGCGGTTGTTGCCACGCGATCCCGACCTGCGCGGTCGTTCAGGCTCGTTCGCTCTGCCAGGCTGAGTGCATGACCCAGGTAGTCATCGCCGGCGCAGTATTGGTCGTCGCCGTGTCGGTTGGCGCGCTGTTGCGGAGAAGGCAGGGGACCGACGCGCCGACGCAGCCGACGTTCTCCGCCCCGGCACAGGTCGATCGCGCCGACTTCGTCGGTGTCGAGGCGCCGTGGTTGGTCGCGGTGTTCTCATCGGCGTCCTGCACCTCGTGTGGCGACGTCGTGCGCAAGGCGAGGGTGTTGATGTGCGACCAGGTCGCAGTTGTCGATGTCGAGCATTCGGTATCGCCGGCGCTGCACCGCAAATATCACGTCGACGCCGTGCCGATCGCGATCGTCGCTGATCGCGCCGGTGTCGTCAGGGCGAGCTTTGTCGGGCCGGTGTCGGCGACCGACTTGTGGGCGGCAGTCGCCGAAGTGCGGCATCCCGGGTCGAGCCCGGAGCCACATCTCGGTCAGTAGTTCAGACGATGTCGGCTCCCGCTGCGGCGTCTTCGGCCGGCATGACGACTTCGTCGCTGGGCCCTTCATCGAGGCTCTCGTGCACGATCCTGGCAACCTCGCTGCCGTCGATGGTCTCGCGCTCGAGCAGTGCCTCGGCAACGAGGTCGAGGGCACGGCGGTGCTTCGACAGCACCTCGAATGCCCGCGCCTCCTGCTCGTGCAGGATGCGGAAGACCTCTTCGTCGATCATCTTGGCGGTGTCGTCGCTGTACTCGCGGCCCTGGGTCATCAGGTCCTCGCCGAGGAACACCTGCTGGTGCCCACTCCACGCCATCGGTCCGACGGCATCACTCATGCCCCATTCGCGCACCATGCGACGGGCGATCATCGTTGCCTGTTCGAGGTCGTTGGCTGCGCCTGAGTTGAGGTGACCGAAGACGATCTTCTCGGCGACACGGCCGCCCATTGCCCGACAGATCACGTCGTCGAAGTACTCCTTCGAATACGTGTGACGTTCTTCGGGGAGGCTCCATGTGACCCCCAGTGCCATGCCGCGAGGAAGGATGGTGACCTTGTGGAGCGGGTCCGCGTTGGGCAGCACAGTCGTCAGGATGGCGTGACCGCCTTCGTGAATCGCGGTGGCTCGCTTCTCTTCGCCACTGAGCACAAGGCTTTCGCGGCGGGCGCCCATCACCACACGATCGCGTGCGTTCTCGAAGTCGATGCGTTCGATCTGCTTGCTGCCCCTGCGAACCGCGAACAACGCGGCCTCGTTGACGAGGTTGGCCAGGTCGGCGCCACTCATGCCCGGCGTCGCCTTCGACATGACCTCGAGGTCGACGTCGGGACCCATCCGCTTGTCGCGGCTGTGGACCTTCAGGATCGCGAGTCGCTCTTCGTTCTCGGGAAGCGGGACGATGATCGTGCGGTCGAAACGACCGGGGCGCAGCAGAGCAGGATCGAGGATGTCGGGACGGTTGGTCGCCGCGAGGATCACGATGCCCTCGCTCGTCTCGAAGCCGTCCATCTCGGCCAACATCTGGTTCAGCGTCTGCTCACGCTCGTCGTGCCCGCCGCCGAGGCCGGCACCGCGCTTGCGGCCGATCGAGTCGATCTCGTCGACGAAGATGATTGCCCGGCCCATCTTGCGCGCCTGTTGGAAGAGATCGCGAACCCGGCTTGCGCCGACGCCGACGAACATCTCCATGAAATCGCTACCCGTGACCGAGAGGAAGCCAACGCCCGCCTCGCCCGCGACTGCGCGGGCGAACAACGTCTTGCCTGTCCCTGGAGGACCGACCAGGAGGATGCCCTTGGGGACCCGCGCGCCGATCTCGCGGAAGCGCTCCGGCATGCGCAGGAAGTCGACGACTTCGGTGATCTCCTGCTTGACTCCGGCGTAGCCGGCGATGTCGGCGAAGGTGGTCGAGGGCTTGTCTTGCGAGTAGGCCTTTGCCCGGCTTCGACCGATTGACATGACGTTGCCCATCTGCCCGGCGGCGCGGCGCTGCATCCACATGAAGAAGCCGATCAGCAACACGAGCGGCAGGAG
>JANMMQ010000387.1:0-13715 GCA_031373465.1 Ilumatobacteraceae bacterium
GCGTTCCCCCCGGGCGATACTCCCCGACGCGGAAACGACTTCATCGCCCACCAGTTGCGCACGACCGTCGATGTTCATTGCCGGACGAAGATCGGCTCCCGCGCCCTGCACTGGCTCATGGGCGGGCTCGATTTCCAAATCGAACACCACCTCGCGCCCCGGTTGCCGCACACCGTGTACCCCCTCGTTGCAGAGCGCCTGACGCGAGCGTGCAATCAGTGTCAACTCACCCTCCACAGCCACGCCACACCCTGGCGGGCCGTCGCATCCCACGCCCGCTGGTTGAAGGCTATGGGCGCCCGGCCGCAGGAGACGTGACCAGCGCCAGACCGGTCCGCACACGCGAAACGTGCCCAGTCCGGGGACGGAGCGGACTGGGCACGTTGGGATCGCTGATGGGGGGTTCAGCGCTCGCTGGGGGTCTCAGCGAGATCTTGCTAGTTGTCGTTGTGGATGGTGCTGAATGTCAAGTTCTAGGTCATGACGACGGCCTCAACGCGAAGCCAAGGCCATCGTCGTGACCCGGTGCCTGTCGCCGTTGGGGACGGGTAACGACGAGACAGGATCCGTTGGGCTGGGTGCAGGAAGGTCTGTTCGTTCGAACACGCCTTCTTTCACTCTGCTCTCGTTATGGAATTTGAATTGTCGGTTTAGTACCTCGTTTCATTGCGGTCTAAACATCGCCGCGCAAAAATACTTTCGGCCAGGATTGATGGGCGAAGGGCAACGAGTTCGGCCGGGGCACGTAACCTCTGCCGAGAAGATCCAGGAGGATGGGCTGTGACCGACATGGGAAACTACGACTCGCTAACTGTCGAGAACGTCCCTGGGGGCGCGATCGTCGTGCACGGCGACATCGACGTGGCCGGGGGGCCGATCCTGGAAGCAGCGTTGCTCCGCCGTGAAAATGAAGGTTCAGTCGTCATCGACCTCGGGGACGTGTCCTTCATCGACTCGTCGGGTTTGCGCAGCCTGCTCGGCGCAAGCCGGCGGGCCCGTGCTCGCGGCACGACCGTCGTCCTGCGGCATGTGGGAGCCGAGGTCCTCCGCCTTCTCGAGATCACAGGAACCACCAGCCACTTCTCCATCGAGACCAGCAATGACTGACGCCGCAGTCATCGGCCCAGTGGTGCTGCGCCTGCCGCCCGATCCAGCGCTTTCGCGGGTCCTTCGCCTGGCAGCCAGCGGCGTTGCGGCAATGGCCGGCTTCACGGTCGACGAGATCGACGACATCAAGATTGCCGTCAGTGAAGTGCTCCTCGCCCTCATAGAGCACGGTGGCGAAGGGCCGATCGAGGTCGAATTCGCGATCGAGGACCACGCGTTCATCGTGCGCGGATCCACACCGATCGAGAGCTTCGACGTCGAGCACCCCGATCTGCTGCTGTGCCGCACTGTCCTCACCAGCGTCTGCACTTCGCACGGGATCGAGCTCATCGATCAACAAGCCCAAATCTGGGCGGCCGTGACTCACGCCTCGATCCCGTGAACCTGACGACCAGCCACTCCGAGAGCGACGACGGGTGGCTGAAGGACGCATTCGAACGCTATCTGACTGACCGCGACAAGGGCTTGCGCGACGAGATCGCCGAGCGCACCTCGTGGCTGGCCACGCGCGGCGCCCGCCGGTTTGCCGATTGCGGCGAGCCGTTCGACGACCTCTTCCAGGTCGCGCGGATCGGCCTGCTGAACGCCATCGACCGGTTCGACCCGGCGCACGGCGTGCCGTTCGGCGCGTATGCGACGCCGACCATCATCGGCGAGCTGCGCAGATACTTCCGCGACCACACATGGCGAGTGCGCGTCTCGCGTCGGGCCAAGGACCTTCGACCGGGGGTCAACGCGACCACCGAGACCCTGTCGAAGGAGCTACAACGCTCGCCGAAGATCTCGGAGATCGCCGACCGCATGAAGATCGCCGAAGAGGCCGTGATCGAGGCGCTAGAGGCCAACAACGCCTATCGCGCCCACACCCTGGACCCAGGCGGACGAAACACCCCCGCGGTCGAGTCGAACCTCGACGAGATCTTGAATCGTCAGGTGATCGCCGGCCTGCTGGACCGGCTGCGACCCAGGCAGCGACAGATCCTTTACCTCCGTTTCTTCGAGGAGCTGAGCCAGGCACAGATCGCTGAGCAGATCGGTACCAGTCAGGTCCATGTCGGTCGGCTGATCGCGTCGAGCCTTGCCCAGCTGCGCGACCACCTCGGAGACGATCCGCCGGCACCCTGAATCCACGCCTGTGAGCGCCGGCCGAGTTTGATGGGTCTCGTGCATGGGTACATGGAAAGAGCCGTTGACGTGCTTCGGCATCTCTGAAAGGACGCTCATGATCCCTCGAATCGTCAGTCGCCGAATCCGACCGATGTGGATCGCCGCGTTGGCGTCAGCCGCGTGGGTCAATCGAAAGGACGTCCTTCGCTGGACCGATTTCCTGCGTCGCGCCGTACGCCAGCGCCAGACGCGGCCGATGTCGGATTGGATCACTGAAGCGAAGGTTCGTGCCGCCGTAACGTCCGATCCTGTGTTGCGACGGGATCCGGCCCTCAAGGACCTCGCGGTGAACGACGGTGTCGTCACACTGCTGACCAGCACCCCGTCATGGCCCGACGAAGAGGCCCACGTTCGCCGGCTCACCAGGATCAAAGGCATCGCCGACGTCAAAGCTCTGAACTTCGCCGATAGCTGACGGCATGCCCAGTCCTGGCCGTTGGGGAGAACAGACTCAGAAGGCCATCGACAATTTTCCAGTGTCGGGGGAACGAATCCCTCAGGCGATGATCGAGGCCCTGGCAATGATCAAGGCCGAGAGCGCAACCGAGAACGGTGAGCTCGGCGTGATCCCGCAAAAGATCGCTGCGGCGATCCGGCAGGCTGCGGACGAGGTGGTCAGCGGCCAATGCGCCGACCAGTTCCCTGTCGACGTCTTCCAGACAGGTTCCGGCACGAGCACCAACATGAACATGAACGAGGTGCTCGCCCAGCTGGCATCGGAGACCCTCGGCGAGCCCGTTCATCCAAACGACCACGTCAACGCGTCGCAATCATCCAACGACACGTTCCCCTCGGCGGCCCGCATTGCCGCGGTCTTGCAGCTCACCACCACGCTGCTACCTGCTCTTGACTCTCTACATTCCTCGTTGGTGGCGCTCTCGGAGCGTCACGCGGCAACGGTCAAGATGGCACGAACTCATCTGATGGACGCCGTCCCGATGACGTTCGGTCAAGAGGTCAGCGGCTGGGCACGCAGCATCGAGCTGTCGAGCGAGCGCATCAAGTCGATGTTGCCGCGCCTTGCTGAACTTCCCCTGGGAGGAACCGCTGTCGGGACCGGGCTGAACGCACCCAGGGGATTCGCCTCCGACGTGGCCAAGCGGCTGAGCAAACGCACCGGGTTCACGTTTGTCGAGGCGGCCAACCACTTCGAGGCGCAGTCCAGCCAGGACGCATTGGTCGAAGCCGGCGCGACGCTCAAGGTCGTCGCGTTGTCGCTCCACAAGATCGCCGGCGATCTCCGGCTCCTCGGTTCAGGGCCGAACGGAGGGCTCGGTGAGATCACGCTGCCGGCCCTTCAGGCGGGCAGTTCGATCATGCCCGGCAAGGTGAACCCCGTCATCGCCGAGATGGTTCAGCAGGTCGCTGCCCAGGTGGTGGGCAATGATGCAACGATCACGTTCGCCTCGACGATGTCGACATTGCAGCTCAGCACGGCGATGCCGATCATCACCCGCAGCCTGTTGTCCTCGATCCATCTGCTCAGCAGTGCAGCCACGCTCCTCGACACTCGCTGCATCCGTGGTGTCGAGGTCGACGCGGATCGCATGAGACGCAATGCCGAACGATCGCCTGCAATCGTCACCGCGCTGGCGCCGCGCATCGGGTACGACGCGGCGACGAAGCTCGTCCGGCAGGCGGACGAGCAGGGCGTGTCGTTGGCCGAGCTGATCGAGGCACAAGATGTCGGCACCGCATTGTCTCCGCACGTCGATGCGCTGTTGGCCATGGCCAGGCCGTACGACTGACCGACGACTACAGCCCGACGAAATCCACACACGAGCGCGAGGTCGTCGAAGCGGTCGGTCACCGACGCCGCCAGTGTGTCGACGAACCCTGAGGAGGGCTCGCCGTTGTCGGCGTCGCGTCGGCGATGGGGCTCTCGCCGTCGACCGGGAGCTGTGACCTTTTGCGCACCGAGTCGTCCTCGTCGAACCCGGACAGGGCCCTGACGACCAGGCATCACCGTCGCGCACAGCGACCGACGCCCCGACTCTGAGCTCTCGACGAGAAATGAGCAGACTTGATCGGCGATCTGCTGCTCGTCGATGGCGGCAGTCAGCGATTCCGACACAGCGAGCAGGAACTCGGCTTTGGCGATGCGAGACGATGTCCTCCGACGAAGTGATCTTGCCGCGGAACCGGTGCAGCTCAACACGAGCTTGCAGGCAATCCAGGTATCCGCTGGCACAAAAGCCTCCGTCCTATAGGCACCCTGGGAACGGGCAGATTTTGGTACCCCGATCAAGCGCTGGGTGAAACTTTACAAAGAGGTTTCGTCCAGTGCTGACCGGGGTATCAAGCTGGCCGTGACATGGCGCACACGGTGTTCGGATGGGGATCTGACACGTGGTCGAGCGACAGCTGAAACAAGCCGCGGAGTCGCGGGCACGCAGGATCATTGCTCCCCATGAACTCCAACGCCGTCGACCGGGAGCAACAAACCTTCGAGGCCGTTCCGACGAGCGCCGGCGCGGCGCGGAGGTTCGTCGGCGAGACGCTCCGTCAACATGGAGCCTCGAGCGGTGTCATCGGCGATTTCGCCCTTGTCGTCAGCGAGTTGACCACCAACATCATCGAGCACGGCGACGGGACGAGTTTGACCATCTACGTCAACGTGTCCGACACCGACTGTTGGGAGTTGGAGGTCGTGGGCGGCCAATGCCCCCCCGACAGTCGCGTCTTGCGCCCGGAAACCTGGGTCGTAGCAACGCCAGACGATCCATCCGGTCGGGGACTGGGAATCGTCCGGCACCTCATGGACGACATCTCCGCTACGTCAACGGACGACGAGGTCAGCATTCGCTGCCGAAAGAACCGCGTCGATGTGTGAACGTCGTGAGGGGCGGCCGACGAGCGGCCGCCCCTCTCGATCAAGGTTGTGTTGCTTGAGTTACATCTGTTGTTACAGGTGCTCGATGACGGTTGAGTTGCGTGCATAGCGAGGCAGGAGCATGGCCGAGAGAACCACGATGACGGCCGCAATCACTGCAAGCCATGCAAACGACGACTCGAGAGCCAACGACTTCCTGAACGAATCGGTCTGAACGGCGCCGACGAATGCTCCGATGCCGAGCACGGCACCGAAGAACATCTCACCGGAGCGCGACCGGGTCGCCCCGGACAGCAGCAGTGCCAGACCGATCGCGATCTCGATCAGGCCAAGCGTGGTGGTATGGGTGAAACCGAGTACCTGCACAACAGGGTCCGACATCTGACCGTCGAAGCCTCCGCGGACGATAGCGATGAGGCCCATGACCAGCAGTACCAATCCGACGATGCCGGCGACGATCGAGTCGGGTGCAAATCGAGAGTTGTACGCCGTGCGGACTTGGCCGGCAGAAACGGGAGCTACGACCGCTGGGGCAACCGGGACTGCCTCGACAACCGGACCATTGGCCGGTACGTCGATCACAGTCGCCGCCGGCTCCTGGACGAAGACGTCGCTGCGCTCGTGGAGGGGACCTTCGGTGAACGACATGGTGTGTTTCTCCTTTGGAGGGTTGATAACACCGCCAACGGGCGTTGTGCGGACATGCGTCACAGTGATTACCCGGTGACAGAAGGGGCTAAACAAATCACCCCACGGCGTAAGATGCCTCTGTGAGCCGACGAGGCAGCCGATGACTCCCCGGCGATCATCGACGGACGGCGTGGCCGGCGTCAAACTCGATCAGCGCGAGCGACTGTTGATCGCAGCCCCCCTGGGAATTGCTGTTGGTCTCGGCGCGGCGTTCGTCTTCCCCTGGCAGCTCAGCGTGCTGGCCGGGTGGGATGCGGCTGCGTTGTTCATGGTCGCCTCCGTGTGGCCGTTCATCGCTGTTCTCGATGCAGAGTCAACCGAGCGGGTAGCAACACGAGAAGACGACAGCCACGCGTTCGTCGACCTCGTCATGGTGATTGCGTGCCTGGTCAGCCTCATCGGCGTCGTTGCCGGTCTCGCCCACGCCCATGGCCACCCTGGGTCCTTTCGCGGGACGCTGACGGTCGTGGCGGTCATCACGGTGTTCGTTTCGTGGTTCACGGTCCACACCTTGTTCACGTTGCGTTATGCCCGGTTGTACTACAGCGCACCAGCAGGCGGGATCGCCTTCCCGAACATCGACGAACCTCCCGACTATTTGGATTTCGCGTATCTCTCGTTCACCGTCGGAATGACGTTCCAAGTGTCCGACACAGCAATACTCCAGCGATCGATCCGGAGAACCGCGCTGCGACATGCGCTACTTTCCTTCGCATTCGGCACGGCGATAATCGGTGTCACGATCAATGTCGTCGGCACATTGATCCGCTAGCAGCGTGCCGCTTCATGGTGGCGCGGTTTGAATGGGGTCCTACAAGGGAACCATTGATACCGTGCACCACATGTCAGGGGTGTCGAATCATGACGGCCTCTACATCCCAGGCAGCAGCGCGCCACTCCCCAACGAAGCCGCAGACAGCCCGCCCGCGAGCCGCAAGAGCACGTGGTCGGACGTGCCGTGGCGGACCATCGTTGCTTCGGTAGGTGTCGTCGTGGCGACGTATGTCGTGTTGCTCATACTGCTTGCCGCTGTCCGGATCCTGACGTGGGTTGCGATCGCCGGTTTCATGGCCGTCGTGCTTGCACCACTCGTCAGTCGCCTCGAGCACCGCCTTGGGGAACGCCGCACGGTGGCCACCGGCACGGTGGTGATCGGCACGTTGCTGGTCTTGGTGGGGGTCATCGCGTTGTTCATCCTGCCGGTCAGAACGCAGCTGGTGAACATCATCACGGATCTGCCGGGGACCGTGCACCAAGCCGCCGATGGCAAGGGTCCGGTTGGCAACATCGTCCACAAGCTTCACATCGAGAGCTATGTCAAGAACAACGAAGCCAAACTGGCAAGCGCCGCCAACCGGCTCAGCGACTCATCGTTCGAGGAGCTGCAAACGGTGGCGAGCGCGGCGTTTGCGTTCATCACCATCACGTTGTTGACCTTCCTGTTCCTCAGCCAGTCGGCGGCGATCGCCCGAACCGCGCAGGGCTTGATCCCGTACAGACGCCGCGCCTCCGCGCAACGAATCGCCACTGATGCAGCCGGCGCAGTCAGCGGTTACGTCATCGGCAACCTGATCATCAGCCTCATCGCAGGCGTCGCCGCCTTCGGTTGCCTGGTCGCGCTGGGTGTGCCGAGCCCGGTCGTGCTCGCACTGTTCGTCGCCGTTGCCGACCTGGTCCCCCTCGTGGGGGCCACGCTCGGCGCAGCAGTCTGCGTGATCGCGGCATACCTCCACTCGCCGACGGCCGGCATCGTCTCCATCATCTTCTTCGTCGTGTACCAGCAGATCGAGAACGGTGCCCTGTATCCGTGGATCATGGCCCGCAAGGTCAACGTCAACCCGCTGGGGATTCTCCTCAGCGTGTTGCTGGCGGTCGAGGTCTTCGGGATGCTCGGGGCCTTGCTTGCCGTGCCCGTATCCGGTGCTCTCCTGGTGGTCGTCACTGCAGTGCGCCAGGAGCGACAGCGCGAGCAACTGGTGCTGCCCGACAACTTCGACCAAGATGTCGAGTTCGCGCAGCAACATGAAAGCTCATCTCCGTAGTTGCAATCTACATGCGGTCCTCCGTTCGTCAGCTGGCGCAGAGCGCCCTGCCGTATGCGCCCGTGCTTCCCGACCGTCAGCCTCGTGGCCGCATCCGCCAGCTGTATTCTGCGATCAGGCATCCACTCGGCCGGGTGCACTCCGCCGGGTCTCGTCGACCGGTCGTAGGCATGCGGCCGGCACGCTACAGCCACGAATGCTGAGTCGCCCTAGGTTTCCCGGCCGATTTCAGACCAGAATCTCTGAATGGGCCGAGTGACACTGCAAACGATCGCTGATCGGGTCGGGGTGAGCCGGATGACGGTGTCGAACGCCTTCTCTCGACCCGATCAGCTTTCGATCGAACTTCGTGCACGGATTCTCAGCGCGGCGGACGAGCTCGGATACGCCGGTCCCGACCCATCGGCGCGGGCGCTGGCACGAGGCACGACTGGAGCGGTAGGCGTGCTGCTGACCGATTCGCTGCGCGAGGCATTCACCGACGAGGTCGCGACGACCTTTCTCGGCGCGATCGCCGAGGAGTTGGCGCCGACGGGTCTCGCCTTGACGCTGTTGTCGGCGTCGGATCAACACAACATGATTCCGGCTCGCGACGTACCGATGGACGGAGCGCTCGTCTATTCGTGCAACACGCAGTCGACCGCAGTCGATTGGTTGATCCGTCGCAGGCTCCCGATCGTGTTCGTCGACCAGGTGCCCGCCTCGGGGATACCCAGCATCAACATCGATGACCGATCCGGTGCTCGGGCTGCTGCGCAGCACCTCGTCGATCTCGGACATCGCAGGATCGGCATCATCAGCGCCAACATCGACGGCGGCAGCGGAATCGTCGCCGACCCGAACGCTGCGACCAACCACGTCACCCGGCAACGGATGCTCGGCTGGGTCGACGCACTCCATGCGGCAGGGATCGAACCGACAGTCGTTCAGGAGGATCCTTCGAACGTCAGCGCCGACCACGACGCAGCGCAGGTGCTCCTCGATCTGGCGAATCGCCCGACTGGAATCCTCTGTTTCAGTGACGTCATCGCGTATGGAGTGGTTCAGGCCGCCCTTGCACGTGGCCTCGCCGTCCCTGGCGACCTGTCCGTCGTCGGGTTCGACGACAGCCCACTCGCCAAACGCATGCGCCCGGCATTGACGACCGTTCGCCAGGACGTCGCGGCCAAAGGCCACGCCGCGGCAGCGGCGTTGACGGCCGCGATCGGCCGATCGCGAAACGGCAGTACAAAACGAGTCCGTAACGTGTTGTTGCCGACCGAGCTAATCGTTCGTGACAGCACGGCCAAGGCGGCTTAGCCAAGGGCGCATAGCACAGCCGAACCACCTCTCGCAAGTCCATCCGCGAACTTTTGCGTCCGTAGTGCTACTTTTCGTGCGTCTGCACGACACGTGCAGCATTCAATGTGAGCTTGGGGGTCATACATGAATGCGAATGCAACACAAGTCAGCACCGACGTCCGATGGCGAAGATGGCTCGGCGAGCATCCCGTGCTCGGACCATCGCTTGCCGGTCTGATCGCTGTACAGCTCGCCACCATCATCGGCTACTACCTCAGAGGCATCGGCTTGCCTCAAGTACCGTGGCCGCTCTTCAACGGCGCACTGTTCGCTCCCGCCGGCGAGTTCGGCAGTCCTGCGTCCTTCTTCGTGGGTCAGTCCATCCACATGGTCGACGGCGTCATCTTCGGCATCTTGTTCGTGGTGCTGGTGCGCTCGAAGATCCCTCTGCCGAACACCTACATGGGCAACGTCGGCAAGGGTGTGATCTACAGCACGGTCTTGGCGGTCATCAGCGCTGGGTTCCTCGTGCCGTACGTGTACGCGCCGAAGTCGGGCTACGGGGTGTTCAGCTTCGGGACCGCAGACGGTTGGAAGCTGCCGATGTCCATCCTGATCTTCCACGCGGTGTACGGCTACTTCCTTGGTGTCTTGACGAGCACCGCCAACGGCGACTGACGGAACCGGGCGCGTCAGCGCATCGGCGTTGCGCCGACCGACGTCATCCGTCGGCGCAACGCCGGCAATCCTTCGCCGGCCAGTTCCTCGAGGCCGCCTGCGCGACCCGTGATGGCCGAGAGCATCGCCATGCCGGGACCGGTCACTTCCGGGCCGGCCCCATGTGACCAGTCCACATCGGTAGCGACCAGCCGCAGTCCATCGATCCGCTTCTTGGTCCCAACCGGGAAGCTCGCCGTCTTGTACATCTCCAGGCACTCAACGATCGCAACAGGGTCCGTGTCACCGGCAAGACCCAACGGTCGGCGGATGTCATCACCGTGCACGACGATCTCACCCAACATCGTCTTGACCGGTGCCGGGGGATGATTGGTCGTGGTGACGCGATTGCGCAGGCGAGCAATCAGTTCGTCAGTGGCTCGTAGCCCAGTGCTGCGCGCGTCGTGGTCCATCATGTGGTTGAACCGAAAACCGTTCGCCGCCATTCGGGCCATGAAGTGTGGCGTGGTCTGCTCGGAGCCGAGCACGATGTGTGCTGCTGTTTGGCGGACCGACCATTCGCCGCACAATGAGGGTGCGGTCCATTGGGACGGGCTGAGCTTGCTCAAGGTGTCGGCCATGGCCGCTCGTTCGCTGTGGATCAGCTTCCAAGTCGCTGCGTCGTCCATGGCGTGTGGCCTCCTGTGAATGCGGTGCCGGTCGGGCACGTTCCTCTGTCCGACGAACAACCTTCACCAATTTCGACAGCTTCGCAACAACCTCTTGTCGAGACGATCTAGAGTCCACGGCAACGTAACATCGGTTCATGACTCTGCCCGAGATAGCCAGCCGTGACGAGTGGCGCAAAGCCCGGGTCGCACTACTCGCAGATGAGAAGGCCATGACGAAGGCCCGCGATGCCCTCAGCACCAAGCGGCGGACGCTGCCGATGGTCCGAATCGAGAAGGACTACCGATTCGACGGGCCCGAGGGCTCGGTGAGCTTGCTCGACATCTTCGACGGTCATCGACAACTCATCATCCAACACTTCATGTTCGATCCGAGCTGGGAGGACGGTTGCCCGAGTTGCACGGCCGGCGCCGACGAGTTGTCCGCGGGATTGCTGCGTCACCTCGAAGCTCGAGACACTGCGTTCGCAGTCGTCTCGCGTGCGCCTCTCGAGAAGCTGGAACGCTACAAGAAGAAGCGCGGGTGGGACTTCCGTTGGTATTCATCGTTCGGCAGTGACTTCAACTACGACTTCCACGTCAGCCTCGATCCGTCGGTAGCGCAGGTCGAATACAACTTCCGTGGGCCCGACGAGCTGAAGGCTCATGGCGCTGAGTGGATTCTCGAAGGCCCCAGCGAGCAACCGGGGTACAGCACCTTCATCGCCCAGGACGGCGAGGTGTTCCACACGAACTCGGTCTTCGCTCGCGGTACAGAGTGGTTGGGCGGCTCGTATGCGTTCCTCGACCTCACTGTGCTGGGTCGTCAAGAAGACTGGGAAGAGCCGAAGGCCCGCGCCGACAACCTGCGTGGACCGGTGCCCGATTTCGCCAACTGAGCCCGCCACACCTCAACGGGGTCAGCCGGACAGCGCTGCCACGAAGTCGTCGATCATTCGGCGAGTGATCGGTTGGGTCAGGAACTCATCGACCCGGCCGGCGTTGTGCTGCTGCTCGGCGGGACGAGCCGGGTCAAGCCATCGGCGACACGAGATCTCTCCGATGTGCGCGAGTTGGGCGATGACCATGGAGAACGTACCGGGGCTCGTGATGCGACCGGGCCCGCCGGCGTCGATGTACGAGTCGTACAAGGCCCGGGCGCGGCCAATGTCGCCGCAGCAGAACTCGAACAGGACCAAACCCAGCTCCTGACTGGGATCGGCGAGGCCACTGTTCTCCCAATCGATCACACACAACGAGCCGGTGGGCATACGCAACAGGTTGTCGGCGAAGAGGTCGCGATGGCACATCTGCAGATTCGTGGGCCACTCCAGCAACTCCTCGAGCGCAACGAGCTCGTCGCGTTGTTCGGACAGTTCCTCGGCGAAACCGGCACCAACCGCCTCGAGCCTGCCGATGAGATCGTCCCACACATCGGCACCGACCGGGTCGGTGTACCACGGGTCAACGGGGTTCTGTCCGAAGTAGCGGACCCCGTGGATCGACGCAACGACACGCCCTACTGTCGTCGGGTCCAGGCGCGAGTCGCGCCGCAGGAGATCGACCCACTCGTACACGCGCACGGTCGCGGCGCCGATGTCGGCCATCACGTTGCCGGCACTCGTTCGCACGACCCTAGGCATCGGCACGCCATGCGCGAGCGCGGCGTCCTGGAACGTGGCGTCGTCATCGACTTCCTCCCTGGATGGTCGCTCGAACGGTTCCTTCACTGCCCAGGCACCCAGCGCGGTCGTCAACCGCCAGACCTGACCTACTTCGCCTCGCGCCACGGGACCTGAGAGCAGTGCATCATCTCCGAGTTGGAACAGATCGGCGATCGCGACAGCGTCGCCACCGTCCAGCATCAGGCGTGGCCGATCCAGTGCTCGGCGAGCAGTTCGATGCTACGGATGCGAGCCGACAGGTCGTACGCGACGGAGGTGACCATCAGCTCGTTGGCGCCCGTGCGATCGACCAGCTCTTCCAACTCCCTGACCACGGTCGAGATCTCGCCGACGATCCGGCTGCTCGGCAGCCGATCGGCCTGTTCGAGATCGGGATGCACAGATGCATCCTGCGGCGACGGCAGCCGGATGAACCGGCCCGTGCGACGCCCGAGCGCGGTCAGGCGGCCGGGAGCCGAGTGCCAATCGGCCTCCTCCTTCGAATCGGCCGCCAGGACGTTGGCCGTGACGATCATGTAGGGCTTGTCGAGCACGACCGAGGGCTGGAACGTGTGGCGGTACAGCTCAGTGGCCTGCATCGTGCCACCCGTGTCGAAGTGGTGAGCGAACGAAAACGGCAGACCGAGGTGGCCGGCCAGCTGGGCGCTGTAACCACTGGATCCGAGCAGAAAGATCTGCGGGGACGTCGTTGCAACCGGCGTCGCCCGGAACTGGCTCCACAAGCCTGTCGGGGTGCGCGGATCGCCGAGCAAACCCATCAGGTCGAGGAAGTCGCGCGGGAAATCGTCCTCGCTCTGCAATGGAGCCGAAAGCCGCAGCACCGCAGCTGTGCGTTGGTCGGTTCCCGGTGCGCGACCGACCCCCAGGTCGATCCGCCCGGGGCTGAGCTCCTCCAACATGGCGAACTGCTCGGCGATGACCAGCGGTGCGTGGTTGGGCAACATCACGCCGCCGGAACCGACGCGAATGTCGGAGGTTACCGCAGCGAGATGGGCGATCAGGACCGCTGGTGAGGTGCAGGCCACACTGGGCATGTTGTGGTGCTCGGCGACCCAGAAGCGGCTGTATCCGAGTTCGTCGGCACGCTTGGCCAAGGCCGTCGTGGTCCGAAGGGCGTCACCACTGGATTGGCCATCGTTGAGCACGGACAGGTCGAGGACGGAGCGACGCACTGCTTCGTTCACAATCGGCACGACGGTCAGGATCCGCCTTCGTCGCATGGTTGCGACTCCATCGCACCGACCAACGTGGCGAGCGTTGCGCGAAGGGTCCTTCGTTCCGTCGGCGACAGTTCGTCGAAGAGCCGGCTGATCTCGACCAGCCTGGGGACCAACGATTTGTCGGCGGCCAGTTGACCCTCGTCGGTGAGCTCCAGAAGGGTGGCTCGACGGTCGCTGGGATGCGCAATCCGGCGAAGCAGACCGTCGCTCTCCAGTGAGTCCGCCACGGCGGTGAGGTTGCGGGCGCTGAGCCCAAGTGCATCCGCCAGAGTCTTCATCTTGGCCGGGCCCTGGCAGTGAAGGGCTTCGAGGACGCGGAGCCGTGGATAGGTGAAGCCACCCGGGGTACGCGAATCGAGCCAGCG
>JANMMQ010000405.1:0-1531 GCA_031373465.1 Ilumatobacteraceae bacterium
TGATCGGAGCACCGCTCGGTGGAATCGCGGTCGGTCTCGGCGGCTTGAACGCAGTCGTAGCGATCGACGTTGCGTCGTTCATCGCGGTTGCGGTTGCGACGCTGTTTGTGCGCGCGCCAACCTCAAGCCTTGTTGCGGAAGCACGATCCGGCATGGAGCAAAGCTCGAGCGTCGCGGCCGGGTGGACGGATATCCGCGGACAACCATCGCTGGTTGGGTACCTCGTTGTGCAATCGCTCGCGCGTGTGGCGTTCGCGATGTTTCCGGTGCTGTTCATAAAGTTCGTCGTTGCCGAGTTGCACGGCGGTGGCGCAGCCATTGGGATCATCCGCGGCTGCGCTGGTTTTGGCGGCTTCGCCGCGTCGTTGCTCGTCATCCGTGTCGCCAAGCGAGCGCAGCCCGAGAGGCTGATGATGTGGGGGTACGTGAGCTTCGCAGTCGTTGCTGCTCTGTTCATCAATGCCCCGCTGGTGACAAGAGCGCTCTGGTTGTACTTGGTGCTGTTCGCGCTATCCGGATTACCGAATGCAACGTCGCAGATCGGTACGGCCGCAACGGCCCAACGCCTGTGTCCCCCACAGATCCTGGGCCGTCTGAGTGGAATCGCGTCCGCTATGGGTTCGATCGGAGCGGCCATCGGCACGATCGCAGCAGGCTTGCTCGTCGACCACCTCCCGATCATTCCGCTCTTCAATGTTCAGGCCTTCTTCTATCTCCTGTGCGGCCTCGCCACCTACTGGCTGATCATCCGGCGAATTTCGGCGACCCTGCCCGCTCCGGAACCTGCGTCGTCCGGCACATAGCAAGACTGGGATTAGGCCGACACAGGTCGCTTCGCGGAGCCGCTCGCGATCGGCTCGGTCGTCAAGATCACGCTCGTAGCAAAGTCCAGGCATGCTCTACGGGTGAGGAATGTCGCGACTCATGTTGTCCAGTCATCCAGCGCGCACGTTTCTCGCCCCTCGCTGATCGCTGAGATCCTCGATGCGTTGTGAGCCAGTTCTCTACTGTGTCAGCAGGGACGGCGAGAATGGTTATGTGGATGTCGCCCCTGATGGCTCACCGGTGGAGGTGTGCCTCGCGCTTCCCGCCGAACCGGATCTCAGCCGCGTCTGCTCGGTGTTGCCCAGTCTCACCTCGGTGCTGGACCTTGGGTCGGGACCAGGCCGCATCGCCAATCCCCTGTCCGCCGCTGGCCACGACGTTGTCGCCGTCGACGACTTTTCCGAGGTGCTCACGCACCTCGTCGGGGCTGAGACAGTGGTCGGTGATGTGCGGTCACTCCATCTCAATCGCCGCTTCGGTGCAGTCTTGGCGTTGAGCCACCTCGTCAACAGCCCCGATCGGTCGAGTCGCTTGGAGCTCCTACGGGTGTGCCGCGAACACCTCGACGATGACGGAATCGTCGTGATACAGCGCTATCCGCCTGACTGGGTGCCGACTGACAGCGAAGGCGGGATCGGTGCCGTCGCAACTCACCTCCACGATGTCGTGAGCTTCGACGTCGAAGGCTTCGGCGCGGTTGTCACCT
>JANMMQ010000443.1:0-23418 GCA_031373465.1 Ilumatobacteraceae bacterium
ATCAACGATGAAGGCCTCTGCGACGTTGCGCATCAACAACCCACAAAGGTCTTCTTGCTCTCCACTCACTGTTCGAATCCCTTGCATAAGATTGCGGGTTCGTAGGAGGCCACCAGCCGCCAGTTGTCGAAGCATGAACTCGCTTCGGGACGTGAGGAGCTTCACGCGCTGGTCGATCAGTTCCTCAAGGTCAATCGCGATCGCGGCGAGCGTCAGCAAGCGGTCGTTCACTTAGCGGACAATTTCCTCGGTCGGCTCAAACTTGTCCAGGTAGCCGATGTTCCACGTGTTGCCATCGATCGTCATCACGCCCGCGTGTCGCCGTCGAAACCTTGGCCCACCGAGAGGATGACCATAGCTGACGATGTACTCGAACTCGCCCTGCATCACGGTGCCCACCGGAAGTCCATCGATGGGCGGGAATCGATAGATGTACTCGCCTCCGGAAATGATCATGCCGATGCCACCGTCAGGCCTCGGGTGTCGGGATGCAGCCGACCACCGTTGGACCGCACCCGTGTGGTCGCCCCAAACCGCTCGACATAGTTCACCACCGCCTGGACGGCCACATCGTGACAATCCGCGAGACCGGCGTCGCCGGTCAGCGCCCACCACACCGACAACGACTTCGGCGCCGACACCGTCGCATCAAAACCAGCGACGGCCCGGATTACTTTCCCATTGGCCAATGTGCGGTCCTTCAACGGATACCCGAGCACTGTCCCAGAGATCGGGTCACGGCCCGACAACAACAACTCGAGCGCGTCGGTCGACACTTCACCCGACAGCGCGAGGCCGGCGGCCTGCGCGCCCAACCACCTTCCCGGCTCCTCGCCCGGTGCCTGCGTCAAGTACTGCGTGTAGTACTTCGCGGTCGCCGCAGCAGACCCGGCATACAGCGTTGTCACTCGCATCATGACCACACACCGCCTCGCGCGGGCACCTGTCTGTCATTCATGGGTTCGGTGATTCGGGAAGTCATGGCAGTGGCTCCTCAGGACTCGATCGCGAACGAGAGTTGCAGGAGTCGCGTCGACGCGAGTGCGCGGCTGTGTTGCGGTGAGCGCGGATTCGACGAGGGTGACGCTGTCCGGAAGCGCGATGAGGTAAGTCCCGGTGTCGAAGATGCCGGCCTTGGTCCGCGGCTGTGTGACGGTCACGAGTCCTACATCACGGAGCCGTCGGATCGCGCGCGCCACCGTGTCCTTTGCAAGGCCAAGCGCCTCAGCCAGTGCCCTGATCGAGACGCGAGCGACGCACTCGTCGGCCGTGCCGGTCGAGCGCAACGACAACTCCTCCAGAACCATCCACGACGTCGGGCCCAGTGCTCGCCCTAGCTCATCGGAAGCGGAGTGCACCACGACGGATCGCGGGGTGATGCAAGGTCTCAGGCCTTGAAGCGCTTCGCTCCGACGTCGGTCCGTTCTCTGGTCCGCCGGGCGACCTGATCGCTTTCCGGCCTCGTTGAACGAAGGCTGCGATCTCATGAACGAATCTACTTACACCAATGTCATTTCATTGACAAGGTCGGAAATCCAGGATCAACCTGCGGATGCGAACCCTCGGTGCGTGCCGGTCGATTGCGGTTCACCACGGTCTCTAGTGGTCCAATCCGGCGTGACAAAAAATACACATCGGTCGTTCGTCCTCAGTTCCAGGACACGGCGCCGCGTTGGAGGTCAGAGGGCGCGACGTTGCGCGGAAACCGAGGTCCCGTTTGAACGAGCGGATTCGCTGGGATCGGTGACCAATTCTTGGGCGACAAAACGGGATCGGGAACGGCATCGGGTTGTCGGTCGGGTAGTTATCCGGGATGTCACGCGCAGAGAATCCGCGCGATGACGAATAACACCGCTACTGCATGGGCTCTCACGGCGAATGAGTTGCCGAGGCTCCTGACCATCGAGGAGGTCGCCGATCACCTCGGCGTGACCGTCCGCCACGTCCGCCGGCTTGTCAGCGAGCGACGGATTCCGTTCCTCAAGTGGGGCCACCTCCTCCGGTTCGACCCCACCCAGATCGCCACCTGGCTCACAGCCCAACGGGTGCCCGTCGCGGATCATTCCGGTTCCCCGAGCCGCGCTGGACAGCACTGAACCTTCTCGACGGCGCGGATTGATTCTCTTCGGTTGTTGGAAAGTCCGCCTTGATGGTCGCCGTCGGTCGTTGGTGCGTACGCGTCAGAGTGCGAGGACCGCGACGACGAACACTGGATAGAGAAACAACAGAAGCCAGCCGGCTCGCCGTTCGAGCTTCTGGGAGCGCCACGCCAGCGCGACGACAAGGGCGAGCGCGGCGAGCATTCCCAGCCACGGGCCTCTCAACGCGCCCGGATCTTCTATCCGCAACGGGCGCGCTAGTGCTCCGGCTCCGAGCGTCATGGTGACGTTGTAGGTGAACGATCCGATCACGCCTGCCACTACAGCGGCTGTGATGCCCCGCCGAGCGGATGACCATGCAAGGACCACTAGCTCGAATGCGGTTGCGAACCCGACCACGATCAGCCCGAGGCGAGTCTGGGTGGACTCCGCGTTGCTTATACGACGGATGCCTTCCACTAACGCCATCGCACCGACCGCCATCGCGGCCACCCCGGCAACAACGAGGAGCAACTCCCGTCCGACCCGGCGAGTCGGCATTTCGCCCTGGTCGGCTCGCGCTTCCGCAATCTCTCCCGTCTCGCCCAACGCGGGAGGTTGACGTTCGATCCGCCAGATCACCCCGACGAAGATCACATACGCCAAAACAAGCAGGAGACCCTCGAGGCGTGAGATGTTCCCGTTCCAGGCGACCGCAGCGGCCAAGACGCCCGCAGGCAGTCCGGCCAATGCGTAGCGGCGGACCCGCTGATCGAAGGGTAATGGCGCGAGCACAGCGCCCACGCCGAGAGCTACAAGACAAATGGCGACATTGGCGCCGATCACATCGCCCAACGCGATCCCAGGCGCGTGGCGCAGCGATGCCGTCACCGATGTCGCCAATTCCTCCGGCTCTGCACCCGCCAGCAAGATCGCCAACGCGAACGTCGACACTCCCAGCCGCGCCGACGCCACTGACAGATGCTCGGCAAAGGACTCCGCACCCCAGACGATCAAACCGACCCCGGTTGCGGCGAGCACGAGCCATCCGACGAGACTCATCGTTCAACAGTTCCCGGCGACGTAGCCAAGTTCCCGACGGTAGTTGCGATCGCGGAGTGCACCGCACTATCCGAGAACGGGACCATTCAACGGATACCGGTGTCGCACTCGACGTCGACAACAGCGTCGCTGTTCGCAACAGCATCGACGTCAACCGGCGTGCAGATTGGAAGGCCGTTCGTGCCGGTGTCGACAGTGATGGTGTACTTCCCAACGGGTAAGTCGACCGCGAACGCTCCGGTGGCGTCCAGACGCGCGGAGGCGACGAGCCCAGCACCTTGCATAAATCTGACGACACCTGCGACGGGAACCGGCCGGCAGGCTGGATCTCCTGGCCGTTCAACGGGACAGGTAGGCCCGGCCAGCACGTGACCGCGCACACGACCATTGGACACGGAAAGATGGTCATTGCTGCCACATCCTGCGATCCCGGACACGACGAGAGCGACGATCGCGAAGCGCATGCAACTTCGACGCTACGCCCAGCACCACGGTTCCACGATCCTGCTCCCGGGCGACAGCGGCACAACTGTCCATCTTGACCGAGCTGGATTTCTGGGACGGCCGTTTCTAC
This sequence comes from Ilumatobacteraceae bacterium, assembly GCA_031373465.1. GTDB lineage: Bacteria > Actinomycetota > Acidimicrobiia > Acidimicrobiales > Ilumatobacteraceae > JAENVT01. The sequence goes on from JANMMQ010000443.1 coordinate 3,715, forward strand.
CCTCTATCTCGGGCGACTGAGCATTGCCTATCATGAAGCGAGCGACTGGAGGGTTGTGTCGATGAGATCGGTGCGTGACCTCGCAACTATCAGCGCTGTCTGGGTTGCGTTGGTCGCGTTGCTCGCCGCGTGCGGTGAACCGTTGCCACCGAAGGCGGTGCCAGCGGCTGGAACGCAGGCCGCGCCGTCCACTCAGGCTTCACCAGACTCCCAGGCACCCGCCGTGAGCACCGTCACGCAATCCGATGGGTCGATCTGCACGAGTATTCAACAGACCGGTCCGTCGAACTCTGGTGAGGCGGTCGCTACGGCGTCGTGTGTCTGCTCGTACGATATGTTCTCACTGCAGGACGCTCCAGTGTGCTACCCGCGTAGTGCTTTGAGATCTTGGACTCAGCCGGGCGGAGGTGTCGCCGGCTCACGCCTCGACCAGATACCGATTAGCGACCTTTCGTTCAATCCACTCCTGCCAGCAGGACTGGAGATCCACGCCGTCTCTACCTCGGACTTCGGGGTAAGTGCAACCGATCCGTCACTTGGCCGAATCATCATCTCGGAGGTCCAAGACGAGTCGTTGATCGGCGGGGGCCTTCGTGAGCAGACCGCCGTAGTGAAGGGCTACTCGGGGACTGTCACGGATCGGCTGACCGACGGCGATCCGGAGAATGATGCGACGGTCATCTCCGCGGCCACGGTGGATGTATTACTGCGGTTTCCGCAAGACGGGCAGACGACCAAAGGCCATCCCCCGATTGAGCAGCTGGAGTGGATCGCCGAAGGAGTCAGGGTCAGTGTCGTCATCCAGCTCGGTCCGACTGCCGTGTTGCAGAACCCGACGTTCGACGAAACGATCGCTCGGTTCATCGATGAGTTCCAGCCGATCTCGCGGTCGGCGTTCGCAACACTTGTTGACGAGTCAGGCTTTCCGTTCGGACAGAATCCGTTAGACGGAGCCAAGGAATATTCAACCTTTGACGCCTTGCTCGACGAAGTTCGCTTGCTCGCTCAAGCCAACAGGGTCGGAGTCACTGTCTATGATCCGAGGGGCGCACCTGGGAGTTGGCAGTTGTTCTTCAACGGGCGCCAACTTGCGGCAGTCATCCCCGACCTGACGATCCTGGAGGGCGCGGGGACGTTGACTGGGTTGGGGGCCGACGAACTGGTGAACCAGGCCGCTGGAGATCCCCCTGGTAGCCCGAGCGTTCACCGTGTGGATCTCGACGACAACACACCGTGCATCGTCACCAGCGGCGACGGATCGTTGGATCTGACGTGTGGAGGCTCAGCAAACATCATCGTGGACTTCGTCGCACCTCCGATCAAGGACGACGTTGCGTTCGACGTGGGCTTGACGAGACTCAAGGATGTCGCCCAAGCCGTCATGACGACCGGTCAGGTCATTGAGTGACCATCCCGTTCGGCGGACTGAAGCTCACTACGACCTGCCGACTCCAGCGATTCTCTTCCCACACTCTTCCCAATCACTGTGAGAACTGGCGGTCAATCACCGCAATTCACGATCAACCGCCAACAGACATTACCTGGTAAACTGCCCTGCTGAGGACATCAAACCTGGCGCCCTCGGCATGATTCGAACATGCGACACACGGTTCCGGAAACCGATGCTCTATCCCCTGAGCTACGAGGGCGGGATGCCAGCGAGGATAGCGACGAAGCGCCGCTGCCGACGCAAGCGCCGGTGAATGCGGCATTCGAACGAATAGCTGCACGGGTACGATCGATTCTTCATGGCTGATCCCCTCGTCATCGTCGCCGACCTGCTGGCACCTGCATTCGCCGCCGTCGCGGGTGAGGACGGTGTCGATCCGGTGGTCCGGCCCAGCGATCGCGCCGACGCGCAGGCAAATGGGGCGCTCGCGCTGGCCAAGCAGCTCGGCCGCAAGCCTCACGACGTGGCCGAAGACGTCGTCGCCGCAGCCGACCTCGCGGGCAAGGCGGCGCTCGAGGTCGCCGGGCCCGGCTTCATCAACGTCACGTTCGACGAGTCCTTCCTGAAGGAACAGCTGGGGCTGCTCGCCAGCGACGATCGTCTCGGCGTCCGACTCACGGCTACGCCCGAGCGTGTGGTCGTCGACTACTCGGCACCCAACATCGCTAAGGAGATGCACATCGGCCACCTGCGAACGACGGTGATCGGTGATGCGCTGGTTCGCCTGCTCGAATTCGTCGGCCACGCCGTCATCCGCGAGAACCATGTCGGCGACTGGGGCACACCGTTCGGCATGACAATCGAACATCTCGTCGACATCGGTGAGACCGAGGCCGCGGCAGGTCTCAGCGTGGGCGACCTTGGCGGTTTCTACAAGCAGGCCAGGGCGAAGTTCGACTCCAGCGAAAAATTTCAAGCAAGAGCACGCAACCGAGTCGTGCTGTTGCAGAGCGGTGATCCCGAGACGCTGCGACTGTGGAAGCTGCTGGTCGATCTCAGCATGCAGTATTTCAATCGGCTCTATCGCAAGCTCGGTGTCTTGCTGACCGACGACGACCTCGCCGGCGAGAGCATGTACAACGACCTGCTGCCCGAGGTCGTCGAGCGGCTTCGCACCGCCGGCTTGTTGCAGGTCAGCGACGGCGCCGAAGTGGTGTTTCCTCCCGGCTACACCAATCGCGAGGGAGAGCCGCTACCGCTGATCGTCAGGAACAGAGTTGGCGGGTTCAACTACGGAACCAGCGATCTGGCTTGTGTGCTCGATCGCGTCGAACGTGTCAAAGCAACCCTTCTCCTCTACGTCGTCGGAGCTCCGCAGTCGCAGCACCTGTCGATGGTGTTCGACGTCGCCGCCATGGCCGGCTGGCTGCGACCGCCCACCCGAGCTATGCACGTCGCATTCGGCAATGTGTTGGGGACCGACCGCAAGATGCTGAAGAGCCGCGACGGCGAACCCGTCAGATTCGTCGATGTGTTGGACGAGGCCGTCGAGCGCGCGACCGCAAGTGTGCGTGAGAAGAACCCGGACCTGCCGCCCGACGAACAGATCGACATCGGTCGCATGGTCGGCGTCGGTGCACTGAAGTACGCGGATCTCTCGACCGATCGCATCAAGGACTACGTCTTCGACTGGGATCGCATGCTGGCGTTCGAGGGCAACACTGCGCCATATCTTCAATACGCCTATGCCCGAATTCGCTCGATCCTTCGAAGAGCCGAGGATCGCGAGATCGCAGCAGTCGAGTCGGGAGACGCGCTCTCGCTGGGCTCCGAGGAGAGAGATCTGTTACTGCAGCTCCTGCACTTCGACGCGGCCATTCACGACACGCTCGAGAAGTACAGCCCGCACCGTCTGGCTGCCTACCTGTTCGAACTGGCGCAGAGCTTCACGTCGTTCTACGAGGCCTGCCCCGTGCTGAAGGCCGATCGGCAGACGCGAGCGTTTCGGCTCCGATTGTCCGAGCAGACGGCCCGCGTGCTCGACACGGGACTGGGTCTGCTTGGTATCGAGGCTCCGGAGCGCATGTGACGGCGATACCTCTGTCGCTGTTGCCGGATACCGCGAAGGTCTTGCCCGACGGTTCGTTGTCGATCGGCGGATGCCGTGTACTCGACGTGGTCGCCGAGTTCGGTACACCGGTGTTCATCTACGACGAGGCGCACCTCCGCGCAAGGTGTCGCGAAGCTGTTGCCGCATTCGGGCCCGGCAGAGCGGTGTACGCGACGAAGGCATTCCTGTGCAAGGCGATGGCGCGCCTCGCGTACGACGAAGGCATGTTGCTCGACGTGGCAAGTGGCGGCGAGATGTATGTGGCGTTGTCCGCCGGTGTGCCGGCCAGCGCGCTCACGTTCCACGGCAACAACAAGAGCGTCGAAGAACTTCGTGCAGCGATCACGGCAGGTGTGCGCAACATCGTCGTCGACAGCTTCGACGAGCTCGACAGGCTCGACGCATTGCACGCAGCGGGCTTGCCGACACCGGCGGCGCTAGCGCGCATCACCCCCGGCGTGCATGCCCACACGCACGAGTTCATCGCCACCGGTCAGGACGACTCGAAGTTCGGCTTCAACCTCGGCAACGGCGACGCAGCACGCGCTGTCGAGCGCATGCGCCGATCGCACAGCGTCGATCTGGTCGGCGTTCATTGCCACATCGGTTCCAACGTCTTTGCAGCCTCGAACTTCGCCAAAGCCGCTGAGGTCATGGCCGGGTTCGCGGTGCCGCTCGACCTTCCCGAGCTCGTGCTCGGGGGAGGCCTGGGTGTGGCGTATGTCGAAGGCGAAGAGGCCCCGTCGATCGCCCAGTGGGGCAGCGTGTTGCTCGATGCGTGCGGTGCACTCGGTGTACGCAGCCGTGTCAGTGTCGAGCCCGGTCGGGCGATCGTTGCCGATGCCGCACTCACCGTCTACACGGTCGGCACGATCAAGCACATCCCGGATGTGCGCACGTACGTCGCCGTCGACGGTGGCATGAGCGACAACCCGCGGCCGGTGCTGTACGGCAGCGGCTATGAGGCCTTCCTGCCGGCTCACGTGGCGGCGGAGCGCACACTGCACGCCCGGCTCGTCGGCAAGCACTGCGAGAGCGGAGACGTTTTGATCTTCGATGCTCTGCTGCCCCAAACAACCGCGGTGGGTGACATTCTGGCCACTCCTGTAACCGGCGCATACGGTCGGAGCATGGCCAGCAACTACAACATGTTGACGCGCCCTCCGGTGATCTTCGTGAGCGACGGCCGTGCTCGCCCAGTCGTACGCCGCGAAACGATGGATGACCTGGTGCGATGCGATCTCGACTGATCGGTGGCATCCGCAATCTGGTCAACAAGTTCGCCGGCGGCACGGCGCCCAGTACTGGCGCATCCGGCGCGCCGTGGCACGTCGAGTACTCGCCACGCCTCGACGGCGATCCCGACCCAGGCGAAGTCGTGTGGACCTGGGTGCCGTACGAGGAGGACCCCGCCCAGGGCAAAGACCGACCGGTTGTGATCGTCGGTCGACAGGGTGTGAACCTGCTCGGGGTGGCCTTGACCTCGAAGCCTCACGCCAACGAGCTGCAGGTCGCAGTGGGTCCCGGACCCTGGGACCACGAGGGTCGCACGAGCTATGCAAAGGTGAGGCGGCTGCTGCTCGTCGACCCGAACCAGGTTCGCCGCGAGGGCGCCGTGCTGGAACGTCAGCACTTCAACGATGTGGTCGCCGGAGTGCGCCGAGCCAACCGCCGTCGGTGAGAGTGCCCACTTCTGAGCGTGGGTCGAACGACCCAATCAGGGCGCTATCGCTGTACGTAGCGATTCTTGACGAATACCGTACTGATCACCCCGAACCGGGGCCCACGTACGGCGGGAAAGAGCACAGTGAAGATCTCTCAACTCATCGTGGCAGTCGGAGTTGCTGCCGCCGGTGTGGCCGGTTTCGGTGGACTCGCTGCGGCAGCACCGACGGCGAGCTCCATCGCCGTTGCCTGCGTCAACGGCGATGGTGTGATGGATCTGGCCATCAACAATCCCGCCGGCGCAAGGGCCGAGTTCGTGGTGACCAACCCCGAGACCTTCATCGCCTCGGTGATCGACCTCGAACCCGGTGCGTCCCAAGTCGTCACGGTCGCCGGCTTGGCCGACGGATCGGTGATCGTTCCGGTTCAGTTCAACGGCAACGATGCCAGCGTCAGCACGATCATCTCATGCGATCCTCTCTTGTGCGCCCAGGGTGTGCTCACCGTGGTCACCGATGACAACGGTGTTCAGCACCAGGCTTGCGTCGATTCAGCAGCTGATGCCGCGCTTGCTCCGCCGGCGAACCCGGACAGGGCCTCGCTCGTACCGAAGCCCAACCCGACACCCACGACCACCCGGGCACAACTGCCCAAGACGGGCGCCGGCACCGGCGGTCTGGTGATCGCAGCCATCCTGGTCGGCAGCGGATCGATCGCTGCGCTTCTCAGTCGCCGCAAGGCATCATCGGTCCCAACTCCGGACCGGAAGAACTCCTGACCTGGCACGAATCCTGACCGCTGCAACTCCTGATCCGGGTCACAAAAGGTTTCGGCAGCGACAGCGCACCTCGTAGCCTTCCGCCCGTGACCACGCTCGTGCGGATCGGTGTTCTGGGTTGCGGCAACGTCGGCTCTGCCTTCGTCAACTTGGTGACTGCGCAGCAGGCCACGATCGAGGCGCGCACCGGAGTGCGTCTCGAAGTGAGTGCGGTGGCGGTGAGGAACCTCAGCCGCGAACGCGATGTGCATCTCACCGATGGCGTATTGACCCGCGATGCTCACTCCGTCGTGGTGGATCCGTCCGTCGATCTCGTGGTGGAGGTCATCGGCGGCATCGAACCGGCACGTGAGCTGATCACCACAGCGTTGCGCGCCGGCAAACCCGTGGTCACCGCCAACAAAGAGCTGCTCGCCAATGTCGGCACCGAGCTCTTCGCTGTAAGCGACGAGGCCGGCGTCGACCTGCTGTTCGAGGCTGCCGTCGCCGGCGGCATTCCCATCATCCGCGCTCTCCGCGAGAGCCTGCGTGGTGAGCCGATCACCCGGGTAATGGGCATCATCAACGGCACAACCAACTTCATCCTCACCAAGATGACGGAGGAAGGTGCTGATTATGGCGGTGCGCTGGCTGAGGCCCAGGCCCTCGGCTTCGCCGAACGGGACCCGACGGCCGATGTCGAGGGTTTCGACGCCGGCGCGAAGGCGGCGATCATGGCCACGATCGCGTTCGGCTCCAAGGTCGTCGCCGGCGATGTGTACCACGAGGGCATCAGCAGCATCACCTCTGCTGACATTTCGATGGCGAAGCGCCTCGGCTACGTCGTCAAGCTTCTCGGGATCGCCGAGATCGACGAACCAACCGGCGACATCGCGGTTCGGGTGCACCCTGCAATGGTTCCTGTCGGCCATCCGCTCGCCAGCGTCAACGGCAGCTACAACGCGGTGTTCGTCGAGGGCGCCGCGGTCGGCTCGTTGATGTTTTACGGGCGCGGGGCCGGGGGCTCGCCGACCGCCAGCGCTGTGCTCGGCGACGTCATCGATGCAGCCGTCAACCTGTCGAAGGGCACGCATGGATCCATCGGAACCTTCGGCCGAGCCCACATCAGGGCGATCGACGAGACGTCGGCGGAGTACCTGTTGAGCCTCGACGTCGCCGACCGACCGGGCGTGCTGCACGCGGTCACGGGTGTGTTCGCCCGCCACGACGTCAGCATTCGCGCCGCAGAGCAGGAGGGCAACGGTCCCGAAGCGCGGCTGGTGTTCATCACTCACGAGGCCCGTGAATCCGCGGTGCAGGCAACCGTCCGCGAGCTGCGCGATCTCGATGTGGTTCGCAACATCGGTGGTTTGCTCCGTGTGATCGGCGGCTGACGTGCGGTACGTCTCGACTCGGGGGCGCGCTCCCGTACTCGGGTTCACCGAGGTCTTGCTGGCCGGCCTGGCCACCGACGGCGGCCTGTACGTGCCCGCTGAATGGCCTTGCCTTCCAAAGGCCGTTGCCGGCATGGAGTACTCGGCCCGAGCCGCGCAGATCATGCAACTGTTCGTCGGCGACGACATCTCCTCCGACACGCTCGAGGCGATGTGCGCCGACGCGTATGCCACCTTCACACATCCGGCGGTAGTGCCGCTCGTGCAGATCGATGACGAGTTGTTCGTCGAGGAGCTGTTCCACGGTCCGACGCTGGCGTTCAAGGACATCGCCCTGCAGCTCGTCGGCCGGTTGTTCGAGCATGTGTTGTCGCGCCAGGGTCACAGGGTGACGATCGTCGGGGCCACTTCCGGCGACACGGGTTCCGCTGCCATCGACGGCGTCAAGAACTGTGCCCACGCCGACATCGTCATCCTGTATCCCAACGGCCGCACCAGTGAGGTGCAGCGCCGGCAGATGACCACCGTCAACTCGCCCAACGTCCATGTCGTCGCCATCGACGGTTCCTTCGACGACTGCCAAGATCTCGTCAAGGCGATGTTCAACGACGCGGAGTTCCGCGATCGCGTCAACCTCAGTGCGGTGAACTCGATCAATTGGGCGCGGGTCATGGCCCAGATCGTGTACTACGTCACCGCCACGGATCATCTTCGAGGCGAGGTCAACTTCTGTGTGCCGAGCGGCAACTTCGGCAACGTGTTCTCCGGGTGGATAGCGAAGCAGATGGGCGCACCGATCGGCCGGCTCATCGTCGCCTCCAACGTCAACGACATACTCACCCGCTTCTTCACGGACAACGACATGAGCACGCGCCCTGTCGTGCCCTCCCTGAGCCCGTCGATGGACATCCAGGTGTCATCGAACTTCGAGCGTCTGCTGTTCGAGATCAACGGACGAGATGGTGGTCAGACCTCGGACCAGCTGCAACGTTTCCGCGCAGCGGGATCGCTGGCGGTCGAAGTCGATCAGCGTGCGGAACATGTGGATGATGTGTTCACCGCGGCACGCCTCGATGACACCGAGACCATCGATGTCATCCGCAACATCTACGAGACCACGGGGATGCTGATCGACCCGCACACCGCAGTGGGCGTCGGCATCGCCCAGCGTTTGCAGTCCTCGATGGATGGACGGATCGTCTCGCTGGCGACCGCGCACCCTGCCAAGTTCCCGGACGCTGTCGAACGGGCGACCGGGATCAGGCCGCAACTGCCGGTCCACCTCGCCGAACTGATGACGCGGCCCGAGTTCATCACGAAACTTCCCAACGACCTCGCCGCCGTGAAGCAGTTCATCGAGCAGCGAGTTGGCCGCTGACCCCGGCCGTCTCCACGGCCTGATGCGGAGCGCTACCGTTCACCCATGGGGGACAACTTTGCGCTGCCGACCGATATTGCTGCACTGACCGCGACATACCTCACATCTGCGCTCAGACGCGGGGGCCATCTCGCCGATGGCGAGGTCTCGTGCGTACAAGCCGGGCCGTTGGGTGCCGGCGTCGGGTTCGTCGGTCAACTGGCGAGGTTGGAGCTGACCTACGAAGGCGATCGCGGGGAGTTGCCCGACGTGATGATCGCCAAGTTTCCGATCGACGATCCGATGGCCAAGTACCTCGCCCAGATGTTCGGGTTCTACCGAACCGAGGCGGAGTGCTATCGGCAGGCTGCTTCGATCGGTCTCGGAGTGCCAACACCGGCGGTGTACCTCAGTGAGGTCAGCGACGACGACGCCGGCACGCTGATACTCATGGAGGACCTCGGGGACGCGCGCGTGGGCGATCAGGTCGCCGGAGCATGTCTGGATGATGCATGCGCGGTGATGGATGTCGGCGCGCAACTCCACGCGGCGTGGTGGAACTCGCCTCGCCTGGCCGAGTTGACTTGGCTGCGCCCATTGAACAACCCGGCGTACATGGGTGTCGGCGAGCAATACATCCAGTCATGGCCTGTTTTCGCCGACATGTTCGCGTCCGCCCCGCCGGCCGCTCTCGAGATCGGCGAACGCATCGGCGCCCAACTCCCGCCGTCGTACGACTGGCTGATGGCCAACCGACCGACCACGCTGGCGCACACCGATTTCCGACTCGACAACTTCTTCTTCGACCGGCCCGGCGCGCCGGTCACCGTGATCGACTGGCAGCTGAGCGTCCGGTCGGTCGGTGCGTTCGACATCGGCTACTTCCTCGTTCAGAGCCTGACCCCGGAGATGCGCCGTGAACATGGCGAGGCGCTGATCCGTCGGTGGTACGAAGGCCTGCTTGAACGAGGCGTCAGTGGGTATTCGTGGGACGAGGCCTTCGACGATTTCCTCGACTCGGTGATGCTGCAGATGTCGATCCCGGTCATCGCCGCCGCCAACCTCGATTCGGCAAACGAGCGAGGCAGGCAGCTGCTCGAATGTCTCGGTGATCGCAGCTGCCAGGCGTTGGCCGACTATGGGTGCACGATGCTTCGAACGGCCTGATCTGCGAACGCGTTGCGCATCGCGCACGCGTTCGCTACAGTTTCATCCGTTCGGAATCCCGAACATCTCGCTGCAACCGCTCTGGTCGACATGTCCGTGCGGTGGTGCGGAGAGGGCGAATCATCTCGCTGGTGTGGCCGCCGGTCGTGTGCACATTGACACGCCGAGCTCACTGTCGTTCCCAGAAAGCAGGTGGCCGGTGGCCGCGGAAGCTCTCGAACAGTCGATGCTCGAATCCAAGGACAAAGAGCAGCTGCTCGCAATCGCCCAGGCATTGGGCATCAAAACCACGTCGCGCGCCGCAAAGGCAACGCTGATCGACAAGATCCTCGAGACCACCGGCGGTGGATCGTCCGACGACGCGGCAGCGGCGGCAAGCAATGGCCGTGCGACGAAGGCCGCGAAGGAACCTGTCAAGGCCGGCGTATCTACAGAAGCGGCAGCCGAGGTCTCCGAGGCATCAGCCGAGGCTTTAGCGCCGGCTGGCGACGGTCAGCAATCGGCGCCGGCGGAGGCAGAGGTGGTCCTCGGGCCAGATGGCGAGCCGCTGGCCGATTGGGAGATCGCGCTGATCAAGTCGGGTGAAGTGGCCGTCACCGACCTGGCAGTGTCGCCGTCTGCTTCAGCCCCCAGCGCGTCCACATCGCAGTCGCTAGGCAGCGACAGCGACGATGGCGACGCGGAAGGCGACAGCGAGAGCCGCAACAGTCGCCGACGTCGGCGCCGCCGCAACAAGGGACGCGCGGAAGGCCCGCAAGGCGGAGATCAGGAGCGCTTCGATCGTCCGGATCGCCCCGAACGAGTCGATGACCTCGGCTCGCCCATCAACATGGAGCCCGTCCAGGTGTCCGGCTATCTCGACCTGCGCGACGAGGGCTACGGATTCCTGCGGGTCACGGGTTACCTGGCAAGCCGCGACGACGCGTACATCCCGGTCAAGCTGACACGGCAGTACGGGTTGCGCAAAGGCGACTACGTCACCGGGCTCAGCCGCCCAGCGGGTCGCAACGAGAAGAACCCGGCGATGCTCGAGATCCATTCCGTCAACGGTGGCGATCCCGAAAAGGCGAAGACCCGCCCCCGGTTCGAGGATCTCACCGCGTTGTTCCCCGACGAGAAGTTGAGGCTCGAGAACTTCTCGGACCCCAACAACATGACGGCACGAATCATCGACCTGATCTCGCCGATCGGCAAAGGTCAGCGCGGCATCATCGTGTCGCCGCCGAAAGCCGGCAAGACGACGATCATGAAGACCATCGCCACCTCGATCGAGCACAACCACCCCGAGGTCAAGCTGATGGTCCTGCTGATCGACGAGCGGCCCGAAGAGGTCACCGACATGCGCCGCACGGTGAAAGGCGAAGTCATCTCCAGCACCTTCGACCGCCCGAGCGAAGAGCACACCCACGTCGCCGAGCTCGCCATCGAGAAGGCGAAGCGTCTGGTCGAACAGGGTGAAGATGTCGTCATCATCCTCGACGGCATCACCCGTCTCAGTCGTGCGTACAACCTGGCTGCGCCGGCGAGCGGCCGCATCCTGTCCGGCGGAATCGATGCCGGAGCCCTCTATCCGCCGAAGAAGTTCTTCGGCGCGGCGCGCAACGTCGAAGAAGGTGGTTCGTTGACGATCCTCGCCACCGCACTCGTCGAGACCAACAGCCGAATGGACGATGCGATCTTCGAGGAGTTCAAGGGAACCGGCAACATGGAGCTGCGCCTCGACCGCAAGCTCTCCGAACGGCGCATCTACCCGGCGATCGATGTCGATGCGTCGAGCACACGCCACGAAGAGCTGCTGTTCGACCGCAAGCAACTGCAGATGGTCTGGAAGCTGCAACGTGTGCTCAGTGGGCTCGCCGCCGACGGCAACGCCGCCCCAGGCCTCGAACTGCTGGTCGACCGCCTGCGCACCTTCCGAACCAACGACGAGTTCCTCAACGAGATCGGCAAACAACCCGCCATGTAAGTGGCGGGCTCGTCGTCAGCTTCGCTTTCTCCTCGCGCGGCTGTGTCGCTGGCTCCCTCGCGGTCGTGCAGCGACCTCCCAACCTGCGTCACACCCTCGAGCTCGTTATTGCCCAGTATTTAGGGGTGCTCTCCCGATACACTGACGACCGATTTCGACGGAGAAAACCATGAAGACAGATACTCATCCCACGTACAACGACACCACGGTGCGCTGCAGTTGCGGCAACACCTTCATCACCCGCTCGACCCGAGCGGGTGATCTGCAGGTGGAACTGTGCAACGAATGCCATCCGTTCTTCACCGGCAAGCAGAAGCTGGTCGATACCGGTGGCCGCGTCGAGCGTTTCAACAAGCGTTACGGCGAGCGCAAGAACAAGTAATCCGTTTTTACCACGATGACGACCCGGTCCGTTGCGACCGGGTCGTTTCGCGTCCCCGCCCAGGTCAGCGTGACGACTCCTTTACAGACCGACGCTCAAGATGGTCTCCGGAAGGGCCGATGAGGTAACGGGGCATCGAGTGCCAAACGGGATCGAGTGTAAGGGAGTGTTTGCGTGGCCGTATCCGATGACGACCTCGCCCACCTGTTGAGGCGAACGGAATTCGTGGTTCGTCCGAGCCGCCTCGCCGAGCTCAAGACCCTCGACCTCACGAACTACGTCGCCGTGGTCGACAACGTGCTCAACATCGGGCTGAACGGCAATCCCGCGCTGCCCGCCCAGTTCCAGAGCGAGGGCGCCAACGGCTGGGACCAGTACGTAGCTGCCTGCTCGTTCTGGATCAACAACATGGTGACCAAGGCTCGCCCGTTCCAGGAGAAGATGACCCTGTTCTGGCACGGGCACTTCGTCAGCGCCTGGTGGGATGTGGGCAAGGGCTTCCACATGATGCGCCAGACGCAGCTGTATCGGGACAACGCCCTGGGCAACTTCCACACGCTCACCCAGAACATGGCGATCGACCAGGCGATGCTCGTCTACCTCTCCAACGCCGAGAACGTGAAGGGCTCGCCCAACCAGAACTTCGCTCGTGAGCTGATGGAGCTCTTCACGCTCGGCGTCGGCAATTACACCGAGGCCGATGTCGAGGCGTCGGCGAGAGCCTGGACGGGGCACAACGCCGATTGGCCCGAGTACCTCTATCAATTCAAACCCAACCGCCATGACACTGGGATGAAGACGTTTTTCGGCACCACAAGGAACTGGGACGGGCCGGAGATCATCACTGAAATCCTCGTGAACAACGCCGCGAAGAAGCAGATCGCTGCGCGCTACATCGCTAAGAAACTGTGGGAGTTTCTCGCTCACCCGGGTGCGCCGACGGCGGTGCTTGATGCGCTCGCGCCGGCGTTCGCGGCGGAGATGAACATCCTCAACCTCGTGCGCGGAATTCTGAACCGCCCGGAGTTCTACAGCACGACGGCCAAGCAGGGCCTCGTACGCACGCCGATCGATTACATCGTCGCGCTGTGCTACCACAGCGGCTTGACCGCCGATGGCCTCGGCGTCTCGTGGCGTGCCGAGTCGACCGGTCAGCAGATGTACCAGCCGCCGAACGTCGCCGGATGGAAGCCGAACGGCTACTGGCTCAACACCAGTGCCCTTGCCGGCCGTGCCGACTTCGCCCGTTCGGTCACGTGGCAGCTCCGCGCAAACGGGGGCTTCGACAACCTCTACACGATGACTGCGGCAAATGCAGTGGACTATGTGGCCAGCTACTTCGGCATCAATCCGCTCTCGTCCACGACGCGCACGGCGCTGATCAACGCCCGAACCGCCGAGACCAACAAGTGGTGGGCTGCCACGAACCTTCTGACAATGACCATGCTCGCACCCGAATTCCACATGGCATGAGGAGCTGACGATGCTGGATCCCGACATCTCCATGGCCGATGCGCTCCGCTTGCTTTCGCAACCGGGTCATCTCGGCGACATCGCCGGTCCCAACGGCTGGTCACGCCGCAAGTTCCTCCAGGCGGTGGGCGGCGGCGTGCTCGGTGGTGCTGCGCTCAACGCCTTCGGTGACCGCCTCGGTCTCGGTCATCTCGGCTTCGACATGCCGGAAGCGTTCGCCAGCCCACCGATCGGTGCCCACGACGGAATCGTCGTCAACATCGTGCTGTACGGCGGCAACGACGGTCTGAACACGGTCGTTCCGTACACGAACGCCAGGTACTACGACGTACGCGGGCCGAGTTACGGCAACCTGGCGATCCCTGCCGGTCAGGTGTTGCCGCTCGACGGCACGTTCGGCCTGCACCCAAGTTTGGCCTACACCAAGCGACTGTGGGATGCCGGCCAGTTGGCGATCGTCCACGGGGTGGGCTACCCGAATCCCGATCTCTCTCACTTCACGTCGATGGCCATCTGGATGAACGGCAGGTTCGGGGTCGGTCCCGCGACAAATGGATGGATCGGCCGGTGGCTCGATGGTCAACCCGCCGCAACCGCCGATCTGATGGCGGCAACGATCGGTTCATCGGTGCCACTACATCTACTCGGCGCGGTGCGCCGCGCCGTCGCAGTCCCGCAGAACGGCAATGGCATGTTCGGTACGGGGACAGACCCAGCCGAGATCCGGATGTTCAACGGGTTGCGCGCCCTGGCCACCCCGGCTGGGCTTGGGCAGTGGCACGACATGTTCGCGACCGTGTTGAAGACGCAACTCGATCTCGCCAAGGACGTGTCGCCGGTCTACTCACCGGCGCCCACGGGTGATGAATTCGTGCAGAAGATGACGGTTGCTGCCCGGTTTATTAACGCCAATCTCGGCTTTCGCGTGCTGGACCTCGGTCTCGACGGCTTCGACACGCACGACACCCAGCCCAACGACCACGCCGATCTGCTGACGAAGCTCGACACGGGGTTGGCGACGTTCTTCTCGACACTCGACCCGAGCTATTACAGCCGGGTCACGGTGGTCACGATGTCGGAGTTCGGCCGCACGCCTTACTCCAACGATTCGGCGGGCACAGACCACGGGACAGCCAACGTGCAGTTCGTCATCGGCCCGAACGTGAAGGGTGGCCATTACGGCCAGCCCGCTTCGTTCGCCACGATCAATGATCAGTGGGACCGCTTCGACATGACGACCGACTTCCGAAACGTTCTCGGCACCGTGATCGACGGATGGATGGGTGGCGGCGCATCCACCATTCTCAACGGACAGTTCGAGAATCTCGGCTTCTTCCAGGCCGGGCCGGGCGACCCGCCACCAAGTGGTGGTGTTCCTCCGTTGATCAATCCACCGTCGAGCCCGACCGAGTTCGTCTCGATGAACCCGCAACGCCTCTTCGACACCCGCGATGGAACAGGCGGCCGGCTCGGTCCGCTCGGCCAGGGCGAGACGTGGCCGTTCTCGATCCGCGGTCAGTTCGGGGTGCCGGCCGAGGCAATCGCTGTGGCCATCAACTTGACTGCCGTCGATGCGACGATCCCAACCTTCGTCACGGCCTGGCCGGGCGGTCAGGACCGGCCCACGACGTCGAACCTGAACCCGGTTCCGGGGATGGCGGTGCCCAACCTGGCGATCGTTCGTCTCGGCAGTGCAGGCAATGTCAACTTCTTCAACAACTCGGGCAGTGTCCATCTGCTCGCTGACGTCGTCGGATACTTCCGCGACGGCACGTCCATCGGGATGGAACCGCTTGCACCTGCCCGACTGCTCGACACTCGCGACGGCACCGGGGCGATCGGGCAGGGTGAGATTCGTGATCTCCTGGTCGCCGGACGCGGGGGAGTGTCGGCGAACCCTCAGGCTGTGGCTCTCAACGTCACGGTCACGGGACCGACAGCCGGAAGCTTCCTCACCGTGTGGCCGTCCGGTGAGCAACGGCCATTCGCGTCGAGCGTCAACATGGTCGCCGGCCAGACGGTGCCGAACATGGTGCTCGCCAGAGTGGGCGCGAACGGCATGGTCAGCATCTTCAACAACACCGGCGCGACCCACGTGGTCGTCGACGTGCTCGGTTGTTTCGACGAGAGCGCGAATGGTCGCTACGTCGCCCTCAGCCCGCGGCGCGTGCTCGACACTCGCGACGGTACCGGCGCACCACTTGCGCGAGTTGGCCAGGCGGCGGCGCTGCCGGTGATCCTGCTGGGCAAGGGCGGTGTGCCGTCGAGCGGGGTCAGCGGTGTCATGCTCAACGTCACCGCCGTCACTCCCACCGCCAACACGTTCGTCACGGTGTACCCCAGCGGTAGCGATCGCCCACTGGCGTCGAACCTCAATGTGACCGCCGGACAGGTGATCCCGAACATGGTCCTGACTCGAGTCGGGCCCGATGGTGCCGTGATGATGT
Source organism: Ilumatobacteraceae bacterium (assembly GCA_031373465.1). Classification (GTDB taxonomy): domain Bacteria; phylum Actinomycetota; class Acidimicrobiia; order Acidimicrobiales; family Ilumatobacteraceae; genus JAENVT01. Next base: position 19,823 of record JANMMQ010000443.1, read on the forward strand.
ACAACAACGGTGGCGTCATCGATCTCGTCGCCGATGTGGTGGGCTACTTCACCGAGTGAGCCGCAGGGCGTTTCGCTAGCGTTTCGAGGATGGTCGACGAATCACGCAGAGGCCGTCTCCTGGCCATCAAGCTCGCTGCGCTGGCTCGCGATCACGGTGCCGGAGGCGCTCTTGAGACCGTGTCGTTCGCGCTCGGCGGTGCGGCAATGGACGGCGACGTGGGGTGGGTCCTGCTCGACGACCGCCAACAGCGCGGCCTCGGCCCGGCGCTGGCGTGGGCTGTGCGCGCCGGCGTCGGTCAACTGCAGGTCCTGGCAGAAGAGGGGACCGGAACGCTGGCCCGCCGTGCCGCAGCGTTTCGTTTCCCGATCGAGGTGTGGCACATCGCCGAAAGAGTTCTGCTGCCCGCGATCAGCGAGCCGCTGCCACCACAAGCGGACGTACCCGCGGCGCACGATTCCTTACGATCGCTCATCGAACAAGGCGGCGCCACCACGGCAGTCGAGCATGGTGTGTTGATCGGTGAGATCCGAGGTCTCGAAGTCTGCAGGGTGGTGACCGATGCCTCCACCGGCCACGCCAAGCTCGAGGTCGGGATCGGTCAACATGATCGAGAGGCGTTCCAGATGCTCCACGGCGACATCCCCACCGTCGAGGCGCTCGCACAGGTCGTCGCCGCCGTCAGCCCGCATCGTCAGGACGGCGCCGATCCGCACCCGTTGAACCGGCTGGGTCGAGAGCAGGCGTTGCGCGCCCGGCTGATCGACGACCCTGCATTGGTCGGTGCAACGCGAGTCGAGGCCATCCCATCACCACTACCGCGCCCGAACTTGAAGGACCCGCAACCCGCAGTCGCCCGCGCAACGATCGATGGCCGGTCGGTCACGCTCGTCATCAGCGCGGGGGTCGATCTCGACGTGGTGCCCTTCGCGACGGATGCCCGGCTGGCCACGCGAGATCCAACCCGCATCGTCCTGCCGGCGCGCGACGCGTTGCCGGTCCAGACCGATATCGCCGGGCTCCTCGCCCACCCGATACCGGTCGTTCCCATCGGCTGAGGCCGTAACCTGCTCGCTCGGTGTTCGAACGACTGGCGTCCCTGGAAGATGAGTTCATCTCGCTGGAGGTGAACCTCAGCGACCCCGAGGTGCAGGCCGATCACGCCGCCTTGCGCCGCGTGTCGAAGCGCTACAAGGACCTCACACCGGTGGTTGAGTGCCTTCGCGCCCATCGCGAACGATCGGCAGACGCACAGGCGGCTCGGGAGCTCTTGGTGGATGCGTCGGAGCCCGACCGGCAGATGTTGCGGGCTGAGCTGGCAGAGACGGAAACGGAGCTCGCGAATCTCGAGGAGCAGCTGCGGCTGCTGATGCTCCCGAAGGATCCGAACGACGGCAAGGCCGTGATCATGGAGATCCGTGGGGCCGAGGGTGGCGAGGAGGGCAACCTCTTCGCCGGCGATCTCTATGAGATGTATCGCGGGTTCGCCGCGCTGAAAGGTTGGACGGTGGAGGTGCTGTCCCTCGACGGCAGCGACCTCGGCGGGATCAACCTCGTGACGATCTTGATCAACGGCGACACGGCATGGAGCCGCCTGAAGTTCGAAGGCGGCACCCATCGCGTGCAACGAGTGCCCGCGACCGAGAGCCAGGGACGGATCCACACTTCTTCTGCAACGGTGCTGGTGCTGCCGGAAGCCGAGGAGGTCGAGGTCGAGATCGACGAGCGCGATCTCGAGATCGATGTCTATCGAGCCAGCGGCCCCGGCGGCCAGGGTGTCAACACGACCGACTCGGCGGTGCGAATCACACACAAGCCGACCGGCGTGGTCGTTGCGATGCAGGACGAGCGCAGCCAGCTGCAGAACCGGGCACGGGCCATGCAGGTGTTGCGGGCCAGGTTGTTGAAGTTGGCCCAGGAGGAACAGGAAGCGGCGATGTCGGTCGAGCGTCGTTCGCAGGTCGGCAGTGGTGGCCGCGGTGAGAAGATCCGCACCTACAACTACAAGGAGAATCGGGTCACGGACCACCGCATCGGCTTCACCATCTACCGCCTGCAGGAGGTGCTCGCCGGCGACCTCGACGACGTCGTCGATGCTCTGGCCGCTGATGAACGGGCCCGCCAACTCTCCGGCGATGAGTGACGGCACCATCACCTGGGGTGCGCTGTGGGACGAGACATCGCGCCGTGTCACTCGAACCCAGGCCCGCTGGCTGTGTGAGGTCGCATCTGGTTGCGACGGCGAGGAGTTCTTGGAGATCCTCGAGCAACCGGCGACACAAGGTTGCGTTGCCCACCTCGACTCGATGCTTGCCCGGCTGCACGCAGGTGAGCCGTTGCAGTACGTGCTCGGGCGTTGGGGTTTTCGTCACCTCGATCTGATGGTCGATCGGCGTGTCCTCATCCCCCGACCCGAGACGGAGACAGTCGTCGAAATCGCGCTGGAGCGTGCCAGGTCGATGCGCTTTCCGATCATCTGCGCCGACCTCGGCACGGGCAGCGGTGCGATCGGCTTGTCGCTGGCGACGGAACTGCCCATCGAGGGCGTGACCGTGTGGATGACGGATCGGTCATCGGATGCTCTCGACGTGGCCAGGGCAAACGCGGCTGGTATCGGTCGAGCCGGAGCCAACGTGCGGATGGCACAGGGGGAGTGGTTCGACGCTCTTCCGGACGAGCTGCACGGGCAATTGGCGATCGTGGTCTCCAACCCGCCATATGTGTCCGCCGATGACCGGGACCTCGAAGCGATCGTGCGCGAGTGGGAACCACCCGACGCGCTGTTCGGCGGCACCGATGGGCTCGATGAGATCCGTCAACTTGTCGCCGCTGCGCCGCTCTGGCTGAGACCGGGCGGGTGGCTCGTCATCGAGATGGGCGCATCCCACGGCGACCGCACGATCGACCTGCTTCGCGCAGCTGGGTTCGAGGAGATCTCGGTCAGTCGTGACCTCACCGACAGGGATCGGATCGCAGTGGGTAGGTGCCCGGCGACGGCCTAGGCGAAGCGGGCGGCAACCTGGCCGAGGAGAGACTCCTCTTCCGGCACGAGGTCGTGATCGACGCCGGCCACGTCGCGTGCCGCTGAGAACAAGGAATGACGCAAGACAGAGCTGGCGATTCGGCCGTCGATGTCATCGAGCAGTGTGTCGGTCTCATGCGCGGCCACCGCGGCGCGCACCTTGGCCATGGCCTCGCCAAGGTACTGGTCGAACGAGAACGTCGACGACTCCCATCCCGAATCGTCACTGATGCTTCGGATCTCGTCGAGCTCGTCATCGGAGATGTGCCGATCGGCGACCATCACCAGCAGGAGGAGTTCGACAACCGCCTCGTGTTCGCGATCCGCGGTGGCGTGCACGGAGACGTGGTCGTACAGATCGCGCAGGCGGTTGTTCATCGTTGGCAACCTAATCGCTCTTCGGCGCGACGTGCCGCCGTAGGAAGTCGAGCTGATGAAGCAGCATGTTCTCGGCCACCACCTCCTGGGGTGTCATGTGGGTGACGCCCACCAGTGGGAGCATCTCGTGAGGCTTGCCGGCAGCCAACAGCGCCGACGACAGCTGCAGAGTGTGAGCAGCCACGACGTTGTCGTC
>JANMMQ010000444.1:0-4592 GCA_031373465.1 Ilumatobacteraceae bacterium
TCGTCTCGTACGTCCCCATCGGCGCGGCGATGCTCGGCCTCCTGCTCTACACCCTGTTCCACCCCCAGATTCGTCGCAACCGCGCCGCCTGACATTCGAGTGTTTGCCGCCCGCCACGCCTCAACCGAGTGTTTGCGGCCACCCCGGGTGGGTCGGAAACACTCGTTCGAGGCGCAGTGGTACGCAAACACTCGATTGTTTCGGTTTGGTTTGGCGTCGTCGCGAGCGGTCGGATAGATTGTGTATGCGTTCACAAGCTCGTTGCAGCCGAGTATCGAGCACGCAGACCCAGCCCAGGAACCGAACCGTTGAAGCCGCTCTCGCCACCAACGACACCGATCAACAAGGGAACCGACGACAAGATCGGTAAGAGCATCGATGTCGCCTTGGTGACCCTCGTGTTCCTCGGACTCGGCTACGCACTCGACCGCTGGCTCGGCACCAAACCACTCTTCATGATCGGCTTGGTCGTGCTGGCCCTCACCGGTGAATTCCTGCGGTTTTGGTATGACTACGATGCCCGGATGAAGGTGCTCGAGGCGCAACGAGCCGCGAGCGTCCGTGCCCCATCAGCACATGGAGATCGCCCATGAACGACATAGCATTCTCGATGGCCGCGCCACTGCCGGGACCAGCGCCGGAAGTGACGATTTCGAACGACATGATCAAGCGCGGCTTGGTCGTAGCCCCGCTCTTGATCGCCATCTGCGGACTCGTCTGGGGGATGGACGGCGCCACGTCGAGTGCGTATGCCATTGCCATCGTGTTGGTCAACTTCGCGTTGGCTGCCGGGATCGTTGCCGTCACTGCGAAGATCAGTCTGCGACTGATGATGGCATCTGTCCTGTTCGGGTATCTGGTGCGGCTCGGATTGATCTTCGTTGCCGTCTACGTGGTGAAAGACGCCGGTTGGATTTCGCTTCCACCACTCGGAGCGACCATCATCTTCACTCACCTGGGCCTCTTGGTGTGGGAACTGAAGTACGTGGCCCTGTCATTGGCCTACCCGGGCCTCAAGCCCAAGCACCTCGACGTCAACAGTCCGGCCAGCAACATCAGCAATCCAGTCAGCCAGTAGGGAGTATCTCGGAATGCTCGCATTGCAGTTTCCGCCGATCAACGAACTGATCCGCTGGAGGGACATTGTCCCCGGTTTCAACAAGGTCGGGCTCCTCGCCCTCTTGGCTGCCGTCATCGGCATCACGGTGTTCCTCCTCGCGGCCAACAAGGATCCGATGAAGGCGCCCACGGGTGTGCGCAACCTCGCCGAGAGCAGCGTCACCTTCATCGAGAACGACATCGTCATGCAGACGATGGGCAAAGAAGGCCTGCCTTGGACCCCCTTCCTCCTGTCGCTCTTCGTCTTCGTCTATCTCTGCAACGTGCCCGGAATCATTCCTCTCTTCCAGATGCCGGCCACCGCTCGTATGGCGATTCCGCTCTTCCTCGCGCTGGTCGTATGGGTGATCTACAACGTCGTCGGTTTCAAGCACAACGGCATCAAGTACCTCACCGGCATGGCCTGGCCGCACGGTGTGCCGATCGGCATGCGGCCCCTGGTCGGCGTCATCGAGGTGTTGTCCAACATCGTCCTTCGACCCTTCTCGCTGGCCGTCCGACTTTTCGCCAACATGCTCGCCGGTCACATGCTGCTGATCACGTTCGCCTTCTTGACCAACGCGTTGTTCTTCGCCCAGACCAAGCAGATCATGTTGAAGCCGATGAGCATCCTCCCGTTCTTCATGCTCATCTTCCTGACGGCGTTCGAAGTGCTTGTCGGTCTGCTGCAGGCGTACATCTTCACGATCCTCACTGCTGTCTTCATCAACTCCGCTCAACATCCCGAGCACTGATTTCCGATCGACACAGATCTCCCACACCAACCTCACCAGGAGAAATTGAAACAACATGGAAGCAATCGCCCGCCTCATCGCTGACACCAACCCGGTGCAGACGCCTACAGAAGCCAAAGCGGCCAACGCCGCCATCGGTGCTGGTTTCGCATACGGCCTCGCCGCCATCGGCCCAGGCGTCGGCATCGGCTACGTCGTCGGCAAGGCCATCGAAGCCATGGCCCGTCAGCCAGAGGCTGCCGGCATGGTCCGCACGACGATGTTCCTCGGTATCGCCTTCACCGAGGCCTTGGCCCTCATCGGCTTCGTCGTATTCATCCTCCTCGGTCTCTAAGGAGAATCCGTGATCACCGTCACCGTCACCTCGACAGGTGCGGGCCACGCCGTGGTCGTCCATCTTCCCCAGACAACGGGGAGTGCTGAGACCACTGTTGAGGACAAAGGTCCTAGCCCCATCGCCCCAGAGCCCAAGGAACTGATATGGGGCGCCGGCTCGTTCATCTTGCTGTTCATTGCCATGCGTCTCTGGCTCTTCCCGAAGTTGAAGAAGGGCATGGAGGCTCGTTACGGAAAGATCCGTGGCGACCACGAATCCGCCGAAGCCATACGTGCGGCCGCTAAGGCCGAGGTTGCGGAGTACGAGGCAGAGTTGGCGGCGGTCAAGGCAGACGCTCGCCAGCGCATCGATGCGGCACGCCAGGTCCTCGAGGCCGAGCGCACTGCCGCGCTGGCAGAAGCGAACGCACGCATTGCCGGGCGACGAGCCGATGTGATGGCTGAGGCCGAGGCTGCACGTGCGGCGGCTGCGGAACACGTAGACGCAGCGGTCGCCGATGTCAGCAGTCGTATCGTCGAGCTGGCAACCGGTCGCCGACCAGACCCTGAGGTGGTCAGCCGAGTCGTGTCCGAACTGACGGTAGGAGCGTCACGATGAGCATCCTGTCGTTCCTTGCAGCCGAAGACATCACCCAGACCCCGTCGAAGTTCTGGCCAGAGGGATATGAGATGCTCTTCGGCATCCCGGCCTCCGTACTGGTCTTCTTCCTACTGTGGAAGTTCGCCGGGCCGGCCGTCAAGAAGGGCATGGCCGCCCGCACGGCCAAGATCCAGGCAGAGCTCGACTCCGGTGAGGCGGATCGGGCTGCTGCCGAGGCTGAGGCCGCGCAGATCCGCCAGGCCAAGGGCGACATAGCCGCCGAGCGCGATCGTCTGTTGGCCGAGGCCGACGTCCAGGCCGCTGCCCTCCTCGAAGATGGCCGGGCCCGTCTTACCCAAGAGATCGCCGAGCTCGAGGCCCGCGCCGAGGCAGAGCTCGCGTCCGCCGCCGGCCGGTGGGCTGACGAGCTGCGCGCCGAGATCGCCCGCTTGTCGATCGCCGCTGTCGACCACCTCGTCAGCGTCACGCTCGACGACGCGACGCAACAAGAGCTGATCGAGAACTTCATCGCCACCGTCGGCGCCAGTGCGGGGGTCAAGTCATGAGCGACTCACGGATCGAGGGATACGCCCGGGGCTTGTTCGAGATCGCCCGCGCGGAGGGCACGATCGACGAGGTCGAAGACGAGTTGTTCCGCTTCGCTCGCACGTACGAGAGCACTGAGGAGCTGCGCACCGCATTGAGCGACGAGCAGATCCCGGCCAGCAAGCGACTGGCCATCATCGAGGACCTCCTCGTTGGAAAGGCAACCCCGACGACCCTTCAGCTCATCTCGATGGTCGTCGGTTCCGGTCGCGGGCGCGACTTGCCGGCCATCGTCGACAAGCTGGTCGCCAGAGCATCGGCCGCCAAGAACCTCGAGGTCGCCGAAGTCCGCACCGCTGTCGCACTGACACCGGATCAAGAGACCCGGCTTGGCGCCGCCCTGGCCAATGCGACAGGCAAAGAGGTCAACCTCAAGGTGGTCGTCGATCCGTCCGTGTTGGGCGGCATCGTGGCGACCGTCGGCGACACCGTCATCGACGGCACCGTCCGAACCCGAATCGAGCAGTTGAAGTCCCGCCTCTAGGCGCGGACACCAAACGGAGACATGAGACAACCATGGCAGAACTCACGCTGAGCCCCGGCGACATCGCCGCCGCCCTGAAAAAGAACCTGGAGGGTTTCAAACCCTCACTCGAGGCCCGCACGGTCGGACGCGTCATCGAAGTCGGCGACGGCATCGCCCGCGTCAGCGGACTCCCCGATTGCGGCGTCAACGAATTGCTGGAGTTCGAAGATGGCAGTGTCGGGCTTGCGCTGAACCTCGACGAGGAATCGATCGGCGCCGTCATCCTCGGCGACGCCGACGGTGTCGAGGAGGGCCAGACCGTGAAGGCCACCGGTCGCATCCTCAGCGTGCCCGTCGGCGACGCGATGCTGGGCCGCGTCATCAACGCGCTCGGCGAACCGATCGACGGCCGCGGCGAGATCGTCGGCGGCATCGAGCGCCGCGTCGAGATCCAGGCGCCGGGAATCATGGGTCGAAAGCCCGTGCACGAGCCGTTGCAGACCGGTATCAAGTCGATCGATGCGATGACCCCGATCGGCCGCGGTCAGCGCGAGCTGATCATCGGCGACCGCAAGACCGGCAAGACGACCGTCGCCATCGACGCGATCCTCAACCAGCACGGCCTCGGCGTGAAGTGCATCTACGTCGCCATCGGCCAGAAGGGCTCGACCGTTGCCCAGACCGTCGAGACGTTGCGCCAGCACGGCGCGCTGGAGTACACGGTCGTCGTTGCCGCCCCCGCCAGCGATCC
>JANMMQ010000447.1:0-8423 GCA_031373465.1 Ilumatobacteraceae bacterium
GCACCAGACGCGGCGAGCGCCCGGGTCGATACGCAGGGTACCGAGGTCGATCGGTGGCGGATGCGGTTCGGCCGCGCGTCGCAGCAGAGCGCGGACGCGCGCGATCAACACAGGAAACGAGAACGGCTTGGTGAGATAGTCATCCGCACCCGTGTCGAGCGCCTCCGCTTCGTCGAGATCGCCGTCCTTCGCTGTGAGCATCAGCACCGGGGTCAAAATGCCGGCTTCGCGCAAGCCGCTACAGATCCGATAGCCATTGAGGCCCGGCAGCATGATGTCCAACATGATGAGGTCATAGGTGCCCTCTGATGCCCGCCAGAACCCGTCGTCTCCATCGTGAGACACCTCGACGGAGAATCCCTCGGCCTCGAGCCCGCGCTTGACCGCGCCCGCGATCTTTCTGTCGTCCTCGACGAGCAAGAGCTTGGTCACCGATCACCTCGGGAACAGTCTTGCCGCTTCCACCTGACTTCCAGCTGAATTGCGGCCGGCCGTTCAGGGCTCGTTCAGGACCAATTCGTACGGTGAACGCAACACCGCAACCCAAGGAGACTCTCATGGAACGAAAAGCACGAGTAGCGCTCGTGGCAGGAATCATCGACAGCGAGACCGGAGATGGGCAGTCATGAAGAGACACCGCCGGATAGATCTCGTCGAGATCATCTCCTAGGCGGCGGTCACACGTTCGTTGCGAGACCGTTTTCGGGCTCGTCGGTCCGTCGAGGTATCGTCCGCTTCAGGTACGCCCTCGTGCCGGCGATCCCTACGGCGACCGCGCCAACGATCTCAGCGACGGAGGCGACGTATGAGAAAGCCGAGACTCGGCGGTCGACGAACGAATCGCTGAGCGAGCTCCAACGCGGTAGCCAGTGCGCCGCGGCGAACCCCAGCGCCAACGCAAATCCGGCGGCGGCCGACAGCAGCGGCGCCAGGTGATGCCGCGTGAGTATCAGCGTGATCACGACGACCTGTACCACCACGCTGATGGTGCCGACGCGGTTCAAGAGCTCAGTGACGCTCCCCTGCCCACGCCTGAGGTGATCGAAGGTGTGCAGCGCAGAACCAGCCAGGAACAGGTACCCGGCCCGGACGAGCTGCCGATCGGATGCGGTGGGGATTGACGAGTGCATGAGACCTCCTCAACGGACATGCGAGCCGACTAGATAGATCGCTCTAGCAATATACTCGTGCCCATGCTCACCGCAAAGTCCTCGCCATCGCCCGTGCCTGGCACCCGACAGCGAATCGTCGACGCCAGCGCGGAGCTCTTCGGCCGCAACGGCTACACAGCGACGGGCATCAAGGCGATCCTTTCCGCCAGCGACGCACCGTTCGGTTCGCTGTACCACTTCTTCCCGGGGGGCAAGGAGGAACTGGGAGCCGAGGCCATACGGGTCGCGGGCGGCACCTACCTTGCTCTCGTCAAAGCGTTCTTCGGCGGGAGCGCGAACGTCGTCGACGCGACCCGAAGCTTCTTCGAAGGAGCGGCGGCGATGATCGAGGCGACTGACTACGCCGACGCGTGCCCCATCGCCACGGTTGCGTTGGAAGTCGCGAGCGTCAGCGAACCGATGCGCCGGGCCTGTGCCGAAGCGTTCAGGTCGTGGCTCGACGAGCTCGAAAAGCACTTTCGCGAGGCTGGGATCGACGAATCGAGCTCGCACGGGTTGGCCGTTGAGCTCTTCTGCGCGATCGAGGGTGCCTTCCTCCTCAGCCGCGCAACACGAGATCCGAGCCCTGTGCTCATCGCCGGCCGGGCCTGCGTCGCCTCAGTCGAAGCAGCACTCCGCAACGAGTCCGCAAGGTGACCCGAACCGAGTCACACCACAGCTGTCATTCCACCGTCCACGTACAAGATCTGTCCGTTGACGAAGCTTGATGCGTCGCTCGACAGGAACACCACAGCTCCGCCAAGCTCCTCGACATGTCCCCATCGCCCGGCCGGGGTTCGCTGGGCGACCCACCTCGAGAACTCTTCATCGGCGACGAGCGCAGCGGTGAGCTCTGTGGCGAAATACCCGGGGGCGAGCGCGTTGACCTGAATGCCGAGCGGACCGAAGTCCGCGCACATCCCTCGCGTCAACATCTTCAACCCGCCCTTCGTCGCGGTGTAGGGCGCGATTGTCGGTCGGCCGAGCTCCGACTGAACGGAGCAGATGTTGACGATCTTGCCGCGACCTCTCCTGACCATATGACTGGCCACTGCCTTGCCGACCGTGAAGGCGCCGACGAGGTTGACTTCGATCAGACGACGAAAGTCCTCAACGGCGAAGTCGAGCATCGGGGCGCGGTGCTGTAGGCCGGCGTTGTTGATGAGCACATCGATGGATCCCACCTCGCGCTCGAACGAATCGACCGCCTCGACGACCGCCACCGGATCGCACACGTCGAATGCGCGGCAGTGGACCGTGAGGCCTTCGTCGCGAAGCATCTCGGCCGACTCATCCAACGTGCGTTGGTCCCTCGCGTTCAAGACGAGCTCTGCCCCGGCCTGGCCGAGTGCCCGAGCGAGCGCGAGACCGATGCCCCGGCTCGACCCGGTCACCAGAGCGACGCGCCCGGACAAGTCAAACGGCGATGGGATCATGGAACTCATCCAGGTCATGCGATCGGGCTAGGCGGACTCGGCGCCGCAGCAGCACCGCTGTCGTCGCCGAGTCCTTTTTCCTGTGTCAGCCAGTAGAGATACCCGAGGGCTGGCAACACCGTGACCGCAGCCAGAGCGAAAACGATGACCAGCGACCAGAGTGTCGACCTGGGTGCGGCGATGTCGTCGATTTGGGCGGCCTCGACGAGAACCCACGGGTATTGGGCGAGACCCCATCCGGCAACCACCGCGGCGACCGCCACGACTGCTGCAACGCGGGCACTCGTGGGGCGTTCCCACAAAAGCAGCACCAACGATGTGACTCCGGCGGCGGCGGACACGAGCACCACGGGAAGGGCCCGGCCAGTCAGTCGATCAAACAGCAGAGGTGCATCGTGGTGCAGCGGTGCGATACCTGCCAATGCAGCGACGCCTGTCACGACTCCTGACCCCACTGCACGTCGTCGGCACGCGGCCGACAGATCCGGGTTGCCTTGCCGGGCGGCCTCCGCTGTGAGAAACACCGCGGCGAGAAAGGCTGTCGTAAGAACGGCGAGAACGCCGCCCACGAGGGACGTTTGCGTCATCCACGACCGCCAACGATCACCGCTTCCGTCGAGAGGGACGCGTCCCGACGCGACCGCTCCGACAACAGCGCCGAAGAAGAAGGGTGTCAACACAGAGGAGGACGCGAAGATGGCACCAAAGAACCTCGCTTCGGAGACGTTCGCCGCGAACTTGCGAAAAGCGAACGCGCTACCGCGCAGAACGATCCCGAATCCGGCAAGCGTCAACGGAACGAACAGCGTCTCGCATATTGCTGCGAACGCGTGAGGGAACGCGGTCCACAGATACACCAGTACGAAGATGAGCCAGACGTGATTCGCTTCCCACACCGGCCCGATCGAGTCGTCGATCAACGAACGCATCGGCCCGCCACGTTCCGCGCCGCCGGCCGTGAGATCCCACACTCCACTGCCGAAGTCGGCGCCCGCGAAAATGACATACGCGAGCACGCCGGAGAACATGATTGCTGCGACAACGGTCGCCAGGCTCATCGCGACACTCGCGGCCGTGGCGGTGAATACGGTGTCGGTAGATCCAGATCTGCGCCGGCTCGCCAGCGCCGGGCCATGCTGCGCAGAACCGCGATTGCGCCGGCGACCATCCCGGTGTAGACGACGAGCAGCACGGCGAAGCTCGCCCAGATCGCGTTGCCACGAGCGACCGCGTCGCTGACTTGCATCACGCGATAGACGATCCACGGCTGGCGGCCCAATTCGGTGGTGAACCACCCCAACTCGAGTGCGAGAACAGCGAGTGGGCCAGCCACGACCGCCGCCCACAAGAACCGGCGCGAGGCCAACGGATCGCCGCCCCGGCGACGGCTTCGCCAGTACCAGGCGCCCAGACCGAGCAACGCGAACGCAGAGCCGACCATCGCTTGAAATGACAGATGGACCATCGTTGCCAACTGGTCGTTCGGCCGATCGGCCTCCGAGAAGTCGGCGAGACCGGGCACCGACGCGTTGGGGTTGCTGCGCGAGATCAACGAACCGAGCACCGGTACGTCGAGCCCGAACCGCACCCGGCCGTCGATGATCACCCCGCCGATCCTGAGGGGCGCGCGGCGCTCCGAATCAATGCTGAGCTCCATCGAGGCCAGCTTCGTGGGTTGCGCCGAGGCCAGGCGCAGGCCGGCGAGATGACCGACCACGGGTTGGGCGACTGCGGCGATCACTGCGAAGGCAAACGGCACTGCGAACCCGAGTCGATGATGTCGGTCATCGCGTCCGCGCAGCAGGCCTGCGGCGTACACAGCGGCCACGCAGAAGCCCACGACCATGAATGTCGCGATCCACATGTGCAGGAACTGCAGCCAGACCGCGTGGTTGAACATCGCCGCCCAGGGATTGATGTCGGTGACTTGACCGTCGACGATATGAAACCCGCTCGGTGAGTTCATCCACGAGTTCACGGCCAGCACGCAGAACGTGCCAGCCACACCAGATGCAGCGATCGGTATCAGCACGGCACGATGGCGCCTGGGCGGCAGCCGGTCCCACCCGTACAGGTAGATCCCGATGAAGATCGCCTCCAGGAAGAACGCGATTCCTTCCAGCGCGAAGGCAAGCCCCACCACGTCACCGAACTGACGCATGAACTCGGGCCACAACAGACCCATCTCGAAGCTGAGGATCGTGCCAGAGACAGCTCCGACCGCGAACAGCACAGCCGCGACCTTCGACCATCTCTTGACGAGGCCGAGTGCGACATCGTCACCATCGCGAATAGCTCGACCGTGAACCACCCAGATCATCACCGGGAACGCAACCCCGAAACACGCCAACACGATGTGCGTGCCGAGTGAGACCGTCATCTGCCAGCGTGCTGGAAGCAAGACCGGCGTGTCCGCTGCCAGCAGGTGGTACACGATGACACCAATCGTAGGCACTCGTTACCCAGCGGGAAGCACGGTTCCGCGGTATAACCGCGTCGTTTAAACTTACGTGCTATGCGGGCACGGGGTGACGTGCGCCGAGCACACCGACGTGCGCCCGCCGTCGGCGTGGCCGTGATCGGTGAAAAGCGGGCTCGACGCCAGGTGCCCGGGGGCTGTGCTCGGCGACGTACGTCTGGCCGGACAGCTCGGCGATGCGTTGCATCACTTCGTTGGTCAGAGCCCGCGCTGCGCTGCGGCGACTGTTCACCTCGACATCAGTAGCAACCAGTGGCGCACCGATCGAGATCGAACAAGGGCCGGGTCGGGGCAGGCGCGCGCCGGGCGGCTGAATCTCACGCGTGCCGACGATGCCGACGGGCAGAATCGGACAGCCGACCGTCATGGCCACACGTGCGGCGCCGATGTAACCGCGATGCAGATGTCCGTCACGCGATCGGGTTCCTTCCGGGAACACGCAGAGCAATGCGCCTTCGCGAAGCACCTCGGCTGCGGCATCCAGAGCCAACATTGCTCGCGTCCCGTTGTCGCGGTCGATGGGGATGATGCCGAGCGCAGGGAACAGCCGACGGGTTCGCCACGAGTTGAGGTAGTCCGCCTTGCCGATGAAGTAGACAGGCCGATCGAGGGTCACCAACAGCAGGACCGAGTCGAAGAAGCTGAGGTGGTTCGCGCACAGGACGGCGGGACCGTCTTTCGGCACCGTTTCGTATCCCGAGAGGGCCGACGGCCACAACCGATGCACCGGCGTCCGGAGGAGCGCACGGGCCGCTCGTTGCAACATCGGGCCACGAGATGCTGTTTGTTCCATGGGAGCCATTGTGCGCCCTCGACTTTTCGGCCATGTGTCTGGGGAATGAATACGGCGTGCGCATCCGGCTGTCGGTTTCGCCGGGTGATCTCGACGAAGTCGTGGCTGGGTTCCTCGAGTTCGGTCAGCCATGGCAATGGACGCAGTAAGGTCGCTTTGGCCGCGGTGCCCGCCGACACGGTGTGACCACGTCGCCAGGAACATGGAGGAACCACGATGAAGTTCATCAAGGGCGTCGGCGCCGGGTTCAAGCGGATCGGGACGGCCATCGTCGCCATCCCACGCGACATCAGGCGGTACCGCTCGATGAAGCGGATGTAGCCGCTAGGCCAGGTGCCGATCGAATCCCGACCAAATTAGTCGGAAATTCGCTAAATGAGGTTGTCTTCGACAGCAGATCCTGTTAAACCTGACCAAACCAGTCGGGATTCGGCTGGTTGTTCTCAGGAGGCGCAATGACGATCTCGACTCTGCTCGCTCCCCCCATCGGGGTGACCGATCCCGCCGTCCTCTGCGCGATCGCTTCGGGCTTGGCCGAAGTCACCCTCCCGTGGGAGCTCCGCTACGGAGACGTGCCCGCAGAGCGCCGCTTCGCACGACTGTTGAGCACGCCGGCCTACGAGGCGTGGGTGATCTGCTGGCCGGCCGGCACTGCGCTTGATCTCCACGATCACGGCGGATCCGCAGGCGCGTTCACCGTGGTCGCCGGGCAACTCGACGAGACGACGGTCAACGATGGTCGGGTAGTTGGGCAGCGCTACCAGCCGGGCGAGACGGCAAGCTTCGGTCCTGCACACGTGCACGCAGTCGCCAATCGCGGGCAGTGGCTGGCGACAAGCGTCCATGTGTACTCCCCCCCGCTCGAAATGATGGACTACTACGACCGCAGCGAGGACGGAGATCTTGTCGCCGTTCTTCGCGACCCAGGCGGATGGGACGACGCTCGGTGAGCGCATCGGCGATGTACCCCGGAGCTGGGGCAGGGCTACTTTCCTGAAGGACGCTTCTCGTCCGGCGAGACCCGACCGGCGGCATGACGTCGACAGACAGGTCGTGGCCACAAGAATGGGAACGTGGGTCACAGCCATGGTCTTTCTGGCACGGGCACGGAGCCGGGTCATGGGCCTGCTTTGGTCGAGTCCCGGCGGGTTGCGAAGGTGATTTGGCTCACTGTCGGGTTCGCAGCGTTGGTCACGGTGGTAGGTCTCGTCGCGTTCTGGCCTCATGCCACCCGGGCCAACCCTTCGGGGACCGACGCTCTCTCTGACCCTCCGTTGAAGGCGGAAGTCGTCAATGTTGTGCAGGGTCCGTGTACCGGGACGACGGCATCGGACAACGTGCTGTGCAACTTCGTCCAGTTGCATCTCGACGGTCACGACATTCCTGCGCCCATCGTGCCGCGCGGAAATGGCGAGCCGGTAGTTCCTTCCGGCCCCACCATCGAGCAGCCGGTGTCATCCGTGGGCGCTCTTCATCGGGGTGACGGCATCTATGTGAACATGACTGTCAACGCTGATGGCACCGCCACGTTCTCGTTCTACGACTATCAGCGCGCCACGCCTATGTGGATTCTCGCACTCGTGTTCATAGGTGCCGTTGTGATCCTCGGGCGCTGGCGCGGACTGGGAGCAATTGCCGGGCTGGCCGCGAGCCTGGTGGTGATCGTCAAGTTCCTGCTGCCGTCGATACTCGACGGCCACAGTCCGGTGATGGTTGCAATCGTTGCTTCGTCGTTGATCGCGTTCATCGCCTTGTACCTTGCGCACGGTGTGAACGTGACGACCTCGGTGGCTTTGTTGGGCACGTTCGCCAGCTTGGCGGTCACCGCGCTGTTGTCGTTGATGTTTGTCGGCTGGAGCAACTTGACGGGCCTGGCCGATGAGAGCGCGCTGTTCCTCACCTCGCTCGGGGTGAACGTCGATCTGCAGGGCATCGTCCTTGCGGGCTTCGTGATCGGCGCATTGGGCGTGCTCGACGACGTCACCGTCACGCAGGTGTCGGCCGTTTCCGAGCTCCACGCTGCGCAGCCCGCTCTGCCAGCTGGCGCGCTGTACCGATCGGCGGTCACGATCGGTCGGGATCACATCTCCTCGACGGTCAACACGTTGTTCCTGGCCTACGCCGGGGCCGCTCTGCCCTTGTTGCTGCTCTTCACACAAGCGAATCAATCCGTCGGCTCCCTCGCCGGTCGCGAGGTCATCGCCACGGAGATCATCCGGTCACTGGTCGGCTCGATCGGCCTCGTGTCGGCGGTGCCGATAACGACCTGGCTTGCAGTGAAAGCAGTGCACGCCGCCCCGGCCGAGCCCGTCGACCAGGCGGAGCCGCTCGCGTTGTAGCGGGCGATCTTCGATCTCTGCTGGGAGCCACGTCTGCCCCGGGCCAGAATAGGTATAGTTCCTATTATGAATGTCTCTCGCTTCATTGCTCGACTGTCGGTTCCGCTGCTCGGGCTCGGTTTGGTTGGGTGCGGCAGCAATCACACATCGGCGTCGAGCTCCCGGCCGCAGATCGTCGTGACGTACTCCGTGTTGGGATCCGTCGTCAAAGACGTCGTCGGCACT
>JANMMQ010000475.1:0-4291 GCA_031373465.1 Ilumatobacteraceae bacterium
CTGCCTCGCCAGGCCCTGGATCCGGCACGACGATCGTCTCGATCGACACCGGCGCGCCCTTCGAGCGCGCTACGACTCCACGAACCTGCTGTGCCATTCCAACCTCCTGTCAGTGGCCCGCGGGCCGACCCCGACCGAAGATTACTCGCCGCGCCGTCCGCGACGCCTCTCGCGATCTGGTGCGGGACCAGACGGCGCAGCGTTGACCAGCGGGCCGATCGCCTCGATGATGTCGTCGAGTGTGGGCTTGGCGATCAACTCGTCGAGCGATCGCCGCATCGCCGCGAGATGTACCGGTGATGTGCCGCAGCACCCACCAACGACGCGCGCGCCGGCCTTGACGGCCAACTGCGCGTACTTGGCCATCAACTCCGGGGTGCCGGTGTACACAGCTTCCGTGCCGGCGAAGTAGGGCACGCCACAGTTGCCCTTGGAGATGAGATACGTGTGCGCGTCGCGCTCGGACATCGCCAGCAGCGACACGAGGATGTCGGCGGCACCGACGCCGCAGTTGGCACCGATCGCCACAGGCGGCTCAGCGAGCCCGTCGAAGACATGGGCGAGATCACCCGGCAGCAACCCCATCATCGTTCTGCCGGCCGTATCGAACGAGCAGGTAGCGGTATACGGCAAGCCGGCCTCCAACGCACCGGTTGCTGCGGCGCGGATCTCTTCTGCAGCCGACATGGTCTCGATCCAGGCGATGTCTGCGCCGCCATCCTTCAGGCCTTGGGCCAGCTCGCCGAACGACTCGACGGCGCTGCTGTCGTTCAGGGCGCCGAGTGGCTCGAACAGTTCGCCGGTAGGCCCGACCGAGCCGGCGACGACGATTGGACGCGGGCACGCGTCGGCAACCTCGCAGGCGATCTCGGCAGCCCGCTTGGCCAATTCGTACACGCGGCCCTCGGCCTTGTGCAGCTTGAGGCGGTGACGGTTGCAGCCGAACGTGTTGGTGAGGATGATGTCGGCCCCGGCATCGACGAACTGTTGGTGCAGCGTGCGCACCTTCTCGGGATGATCCACATTCCAGAACTCGGGCGGGTCACCGGCGCCGAGCCCCCGCTCGAAATAGTTCGTACCTGTGGCGCCATCGGCCAACAGGGTGCGGCCGGACGACAACAGTTCCGCTAGTGAGGCTCGCATGGTGCCACGAAGGCTACCTCCCGCCTACAGTCCGCACCATGGCCTCTCATTCCGAGCCTGCCGAGTTCGTCAGCACCGACGAGCAGCTCGCCCAGATGGTCGCCGTTGCCGACCTGCCCTCACTGCTAGCAGTTCTGGCTCACAACTGTGCCTCGCCCGACATCCTCCGCGCGGACCTGTACCTCGACCCGACCAAGCACCACGAGCCGCAGGGCGGCTGGACACCGGACCAGCAGGCGCACGCTCGCAGCATTGCAATGCAGACCCTGACAGAGCTCCGCGATGCAGGGTGGCCGCCCGCGCCGGAGCCAACGGCAGATTCTGTGCGGCCGATCATGTGGTGGATGACGGCGTCGGAGACCAGCGAGGACTACCTGACCCTGTTGCTCGAAGAGCTCGGCGGTACAGCAGCCGACCTCCGCGCACCCGCGTGGAATCTGGCGGAGATCGCTCACGATCGAATGTTCCGTGTGGCAGTCATCGGCGCTGGGATGTCGGGTCTGTTGGCGGCCCACCGGCTACGCCAGGCCGGGATCGACGTGGTCGTGTACGAGACGAACTCGGAAGTCGGCGGCACGTGGTTGCGGAACACCTATCCGGGCTGCCGTGTCGATGTCGCCAGTCACCTGTTCTGCTATTCGTTCGCGCAACGCGACGACTGGCCGCAGCACTTCTCGACGCAGCCCGAGTTGCTCGAATACTTCAGACGCTTCGCGGACACGTTCGATCTCCGCCACGTGATCGAGTTCTCGGCGACAGTGGAGTCCGTGACGTTCGACGACCGCGCAGCGGCGTGGGATGTCAGCACTGTGGATGGCAATGGTCTTTCCGCAACTAGCCGATTCGACGCGGTGATCAATGCAACGGGACAACTCAACCGACCGAAGCTGCCCGACATCGCCGGCCGTCAGTCCTTCGCCGGCACCACGTTTCACTCGGCGGAGTGGGACCACGACGTCGACCTGACGGGCAAACGAGTTGCGGTCATCGGCACGGGTGCCAGCGCCGCACAGTTCATACCCATCATCGCCGAGCAAGCCAGCGATGTGTACGTGTTCCAGCGCACCCCCAACTGGTTGGCGCCGACGCTCGACTACCACGACGACCTTGCCGACGGTCACCGATGGCTGCTGAACCACGTGCCGTACTACAGCCAGTGGTACCGGTTCTGGCTCTTCTGGCGCTACGCCGAGGGCATGCTCCCGGCAGTCAAGGTCGATCCGGAATGGGACGGCCATGGCCAATCGGTCAGCGCCGCCAACGAGCAGATGCGCATGCTCCTCGGGATGTACATCGGTCTGTGCTTCGGCGACCGACCGGACCTTCTGCCCAAGGTGATGCCCGACTATCCGCCGGCCGCCAAACGCATCGTTCGCGACAACGGCATCTGGGCAACCACCTTGAAACGCGACAACGTGCACCTCATCACCGAGCCCATCGCCGGCATCGAGCCGACGGGGTTGCACATGCGCGACGGCACATCGCACGATGTCGACGTCATCATCTACGGCACAGGCTTTCAAGCATCGAAGTTCCTCACGCCGATGCGCGTCACCGGTCGCAACGGCATCGATCTGCACGAGCAGTGGGACGGCAATGCTCGGGCGTACCTCGGCATCGTCGCCCCGAACTTCCCCAACTTCTTCATGCTCTACGGCCCCAACACGAACATCGTGGTCAATGGCAGCATCATCTACTTCTCCGAATGCGAGATGCACTACGTGATGCAATGTATTCATCACGTCCTGAGCAAAGGCGCACGGGCGGTCGACTGCCGGCAGGATGTTCACGACCGCTACAACGAGCGCATCGACGAGGGCAACAAGCTGATGGCTTGGGGGGCCTCCACCGTCAACAGTTGGTACAAGAGTGATTCAGGACGTGTCGCCCAGAACTGGCCGTTCAGCCTGCTCGAGTTCTGGCAGCAGACTCGCGAGGTCGACAGCGAGGACTACGAGTTGCTGTAGCGGTCAGGTGACCGGGGTCAACGCCGGTTGACCGCTGAGCACAGCGACCGCGTTTCGAGCAGCCAGCGTCGCCATCGCAGCCCTGGTCTCGATCGTCGCGGAGCCGAGATGCGGGATCAACACAGCGTTGTCGAGCTCGGCTAGTCCGGGCTGCAGCTGGGGCTCGTGCTCATACACGTCGAGACCTGCACCCGCGATGGCTCCAATGCGCAGAGCGTCGACAAGGGCCGCCTCGTCGACGATCGGCCCGCGGGCCGTGTTGACGAGGAACGCGGACGAACGCATCGACTCGAACTGCTCCGGCCCGATCAAGTGATGGGTCTCGGGCGAGTACGGACAGTTCACGCTGACGACGTCGGACGTCCCCAGCAACTCGTCGAAGCTCAGCCGATCTGCCTCGAGCTCAGCTTCGATCTCGGGTGACACCGCGCTGCGGTTGGTGTACGCGACCGTCATGCCGAAGGCCTTGGCACGGCGGGCAAGCGCTTGCCCGATGGCACCCATCCCGATGATGCCGAGACGACGTCCCTGCAGCCCGGTGCCCAACAGCATGAACATCCCCCACTGCCAAGGCCGGTTGGAACGAATGATGCGCTCCCCTTCGCCGAGCCTGCGGGTGACCATCAGGATCAACGCCATGGCGATGTCCGCTGTCGCGTCGATCAGCACGCCGGGTGTGTTCGTCGCTACAACGCCACGCGCGCGGCACTCGGCGACATCGATGTTGTTGTAACCGACCGCAACGTTGGAAACCACCTTCAGCTGTGGTCCGGCTGCATCGAGGAATGCGTGGTCGACCCTTGTCGTCAACAGGGTCAACACAGCGTCGGCGCCGGCGATGCGGTCGTAGAGCACGCTGACCTCGATCGGCTCGTCGTGCTTCCAACCCCATACGTTGCCGAATGGTCGCAACACGTCGAGTCCGACATCTGGGATTCGCCCGGCAACCACGATGCGCGGGTGGGGCATCAGGCCGCCTCGACCCATTCACGCAGCTTGCCGAGGCCTGCTCGGATGTCGTCGACGGATATGCCCGAGTAGGCGAATCGCGCATACTGCTCGGTCTCACCGGCCAAGGGCCGGCCGAAGTGACGTCGTGTGCAGAACGACACGCCAGTACCCCGAAGAGCGGCGTCGGCGAATTCGGCGACCTCGGTGAAGCCCAACGCATCCATGGCGTC
>JANMMQ010000486.1:0-2411 GCA_031373465.1 Ilumatobacteraceae bacterium
GGACGAGGTCTACGCGATGTTGTGCCGCGCCGACACGGTCGGTGTGTTCCAGATCGAGTCGCGGGCCCAGATGGCCACACTGCCGCGACTGAAGCCGCGTCGCTTCTACGACTTGGTGGTCGAAGTCGCGCTCATCCGTCCTGGCCCCATCCAGGGTGGTTCCGTGCACCCATACATCCGGCGGCGCAACGGCCAGGAGCCGATCACGTACCTGCATCCTCTGCTCGAGAACTCGCTCGGCAAAACGCTGGGTGTGCCGTTGTTCCAGGAACAACTGATGCAGATGGCCATCGATGTCGCCGGGTTCACCGCCGCCGACGCAGATCAGTTGCGTCAGGCGATGGGCTCTAAGCGCAGCAGGGCGCGAATGGAGAAGTTGAAGGCCCGGTTGTACGAAGGCATGGCCGAGCGCAACATCACGGGCGACGTCGCCGACGAGATCTTCACCAAGATGTCGGCCTTCGCTCACTACGGCTTCCCCGAGTCGCACAGCGTCAGCTTCTCGTACCTGGTATACGCCTCGTCATGGATCAAGTTCCATGAGCCCGCTGCCTTCTGCGCGGCGTTGCTCAATGCCCAACCGATGGGGTTCTGGAGCCCACACTCGCTGGCTCAGGATGCATCGCGGCACGGTGTCGTGGTGCGGTCACCCGATCTCAACGCGTCTCTCGCCAAGGCAACACTCGAGCCATGTGCAGAGTCGGTCGGCGAGGTTGCCGTGCGGTTGGGGATCGGCACTGTTCGTGGGGTCGGCAGTGAACTTGCCCTCGAGATAGAGGCCGGACGGCCGTACTCGTCCTTGGAAGATCTGGTCCGTCGTGTGCCGTCGTTGCAATTGCAACAACTCGAGGCAATGGCCACGGCGGGGCTGTTCGAGGAATGCTTCGCCCTCGAGCGTCGTGAGGCGTTGTGGGCTGTCGGTGCTGCGGTGCAATCGCGATCGGATCGTCTGCAGGGCATCATCACCGGCCAGCGGTCACCACGTTTGCCGGGCATGGATCAGATGGAGACCGTTGTCGCCGATCTGTGGGCCACTGGTGTCGCCCCCAACGGCCATCCCACTCAGTTCTTGCGCGAGGAACTGCGTCAGCGCGGTGTCGTCACCGCGACGGGCCTGTGGGATTGCCAACCGAGGAGCAGGGTGCTGGTAGCGGGGATCGTCACCCATCGCCAGCGGCCGATGACGGCCCAGGGTGTCACGTTCATGAACCTCGAAGACGAAACCGGGTTGATCAACATCGTCGTGTCGAAAGGGTGTTGGGCTCGCTATAGAACGATCGCACGCAGCGCTGCGGCCCTTCTGATCCGTGGCCGGCTCGAGCGAGCCGAAGGGGTGATCAACATCGTTGCCGACGAGTTGACCCTGCTGCCCGTCGCGGCATCGACGGCCAGCCGCGACTTCCGCTGATTGCGCCAAACCCTCGTCTACAGTCGGGCGGGAGGAGTCCCGAGATGCAATATGCCCTGCAGAATGCCGCGCCGCAGCCCACGTTGCAGCATCAGGTGACCGACCTCGAAGGCCGACCGGCCATGATCATCACCTTCAGTGGCGTGGTCACAGTGGCACCGGCGCAGCAACGCGGCATCATTGTGCGAACCACCCCAGAACAACCGGGCGCGCCGGTGGGTTTCTACGTCCCTGAGGCCTTCGGCATAACACTGGACGGGGCGATCGCCGTCGTCGAGGCGACCCTGACGCAGGTCGTCGTCGACGGTCGTACGCAGATTGCGACCACGTACGGGTTGGCCGACACCACCGTTCGACTCGTCGAGTCCGAGCAGACACCGGGAAAGGGTTGGCCGTACATCAGCTTCACATGCCACTCCAACGACCTGCCGCTCGGTGTGCACTACCGCGTGACCGTGCAGCACCCGACTGCAGCGCGTGTTTCGGAGCCGCTTCCCATGCCACTTCCTGGGCCCGCCGACTAGTCGTGCAATGCCTGGGCCGCGAGAGAGCCCGACAGGAACGGCTCGGTCCTGGCAATCACTCCCGTGTCACGCAGCCGTTCGGCCGCCGCGACCATCGCGCCGTGAGATATGCGTGACAGCAGGCTGCCTGTAGAAACCCGACGCACGCCGGCTTCGCCCAGTTGTGCGACGCTGGGTCCCCCTGGGAGTATCAGCACGTTGACCGGCACTCCGACGGCAGCGACGACAGTCCTGATCTGATCGATGTCGACGAGCCCAGGGGCGTAGACGACCTCGGCCCCGGCCGCCGCGTATGCCCGCAGCCGGGTGATGGTGTCGTCGAGATCGTCGATTCCATGGAGATGGTTCTCACAAC
Source organism: Ilumatobacteraceae bacterium (assembly GCA_031373465.1). Taxonomy (GTDB): domain Bacteria; phylum Actinomycetota; class Acidimicrobiia; order Acidimicrobiales; family Ilumatobacteraceae; genus JAENVT01. The sequence continues at coordinate 2,288 of JANMMQ010000486.1, forward strand.
GTGCCGTCAACACGAGACCCGATGCCGCAGCCCCGACCGCGGCCGCGGCAACGCGCTCGGTGGCAGCGTCGACAGCATCGATCGCGTTGGTCATCGGGTTCCAGTCCTCGATCGAACACCCGGC
>JANMMQ010000514.1:0-3611 GCA_031373465.1 Ilumatobacteraceae bacterium
ATCGGCACTCGCGAGCGAACGACATCGGATGCCGGCAACGGAGCGTCCACTCCGAAGCGCTGCCACGTGTTCATCATCACCGTCTCGTACCCGACGTGCCCGACGACCTCGAGCGATAGACCATCGCTCGACATGAGGCACAGCGTGCCGCGATTCGCCTCGATCGCGTTGAGCCCCACGCCGAGCACGAAGCTGGCGATGGACTGCAGACCCATGCGTTCTGCGAGACCCGCCGTCAGTTCGTGGAGCAGGCCAAGGCGGGTTGGTACGTGCTCCACCGGGGGTCACGTCCCGTTGGTCAAGATGTCGTACACGCCTGTGGTCTCCAGCGTCCGCAGCGTCGCCCCGGTCGCGTTGGTGACGACGATGGTGCCGTGTGACTGCCGCAGTCGTTCGCGTGTGGTCAGTAGCAGGCTGATCCCGACCGAGTCGATGAAGTTGCAATCTGCGAGATCAACGGTGAGATGCACGACGCCTCTATCGAGCACGCTCGCGAACTGGCCGCGAAGACGCGCGGCACCTTCGAGATCGAAGTCCTCTTTGATCGTGATGGTGCCAGTCGCTGGGCCAGTGGTGGTCGAGGCGTTCGTCTCGGTGGACGTCTGTGAAGGGATCCGCTGGGAATGGGCGACGAGCTCATCGGTCCAGGGTCGTGGTTCCGAACCCTGGCGAATCTGGGCAACGAACTCGCCGAGCAGCCAGCGACGGAATGCAAGCGCCTCGGGTGGGGTGACCAAGGTCAACAGGTCACCCTGCCGGCAGTACTCGTCGACCTCATCCAGCGCGGCGCCCAGTTCGGCGGCCGCCTCACCCGCATGTGCGGGCACTTCGTAGCGCACGTCTATGTGCGAGCGGTCACCTTCGATGGCTTTCTGCAGCATTTCGCGCGGTTCCGCGTTGAAGTCGGCGTATTGCTGGTCGAGGGTCTGCGAGAGCCACAACAGCCGTGCCGGCGCGATGCCCCCCTCGTCGGCCGTGTGCACGAGCGCCAGCTCGCGCATCAACGTCAGGTTGTGATCCTGGGCGCGATTCAGCACTGCCAGCGGTAGGTGGCGCAATTCGACTACGAAGAGCCCGTCTGGCTTCACGCCGCGTTGCCTGCAATCTCGAACCAGACCGTCTTGCCCCCGCTCGTGATGTCGACACCCCAACCACACGTCAGGCTGTCGAGCAGATGCAAACCTCGGCCGGTGGGCGAAGAGGGCTCGGGATGGCGGTGCACCGGTGATGCCTTCGAGCCATCGCTGACTTCCACTCGAATGTTTTTCGACTCGACGACAGCGCCTCTCACCTGAATGGGAGGCCCGGCGTGGAGAACAGCGTTGGTGACCACTTCACTGAGGCACAGCAGCAGGTCGTCGAGCCGCGGATGGTCAGCGAAATGTTTGGCGAACATGTGCCGTGTGGCCCTCGGCGACAGCGAGTCAGGGCCAACGCCCAGCTCGATCGTGGTGGTCCCCGAACCCATCAGGCGGAGACCCTAGTTCCCCGTGAGCAGCACGAACGTGCTTGACGTTCGGCGCACAGGTCGTAAACTGTGCGAGTTCTGGTGACTTGTACTGGTTGCCAATAGTGATGGCCGAAATGGTGGGAGGCAAAACATCTTGCAGACGGCTGACGACGGACTCCGTATTGACACTGTGCACCTCGACGGTCACGTCGTGCTTGCCATCAGGGGCGAGATCGACCTGGCTACCGCCGGCGTGTTCGGCGCAGCAATCGACGAGGGGCTACTCCGGACCGGCAAGGTCGTGCTCGATTTTGCAAACGTCACGTTCATGGACTCGTCCGGGCTCAATGTGTTGGTTGCAGCCACCGGCCAGAACGGCGCACACGATTCGGTGCTCATCCGCAATCCACCAGACAGCGTTCTGCGCCTGTTCTCCATGACTGGGCTCAACGAGGTCATCCACATCGAGGCCATCCCCACCGAGCCTGGCGGGCCCGCCGACCGCCATCAATCCGCGAGCTGACGAGTCAGACTTCAGCGATGTCCCTCGACACAAGGGTTGAGCCTCAGGATCATGTCGTCCTGTTCTACGACGATGTCGACGAGCTGGCCGACTCTGTCTGCCAGTACCTGATCGAGGGTCTGGAAGCCGATGAGGTTGCTGTCGTGGTCGCCACAGCCGGCCATATTTCTGCGTTCGAATCGACCATGCGTCGCGCCGGCATCGACGTTGCCAGGGCTCGTTCCGAGCGCCGCCTCGTCACCTGCAACGCCGAGGCGGCGATGTCGCGGTTCTTGGTCGACGACTGGCCGCGGTCGTCGGCGTTCTTCACACAGTTCGGCGAGTTGATTCGAGACGCTGCCGGAACGGGACGGCCGGTCAGGGTCTACGGAGAGATGGTCGCCATCCTGTGGGATGCAGGGCACGTCGCAGCAGCGATCGAGCTCGAATCGCTGTGGAACGATCTTCGCCAGCTGGTGCCGTTCGCACTGTTGTGCGCCTATCCGACGCACGCGGTGTTCGGCGATGAGAACGAAGCGTCGTTTCATCAGATCTGTGAATGCCATTCCGACGTCCTGGGCGACGTCTCGCATCACAGGTCGCCGTATGTCGAGAGCGCAGTGGGGACGTTGGAAGCGACGCGTTCGTTCAGCTGCGATTCGCGGTCTCTCAGCGCGTGTCGAACGTTCGTCATGAAGACGCTCTCGTCGTGGCACCTCAGCCAGTTGACCGACGACGCCATGATCGTCGTCAGTGAGCTCGCCACGAATGCCGTGCTGCACGCCCGCACCGAGTTCTCGGTCTCCATGACGTGGGCGAATGGCACGCTTCGGGTGTCGCTTGGCGACTCGAGCAAAGACTTGCCGGTCGTAGGAAGTCCGTTACCGACCACCGTGACGGGCCGCGGCCTGCTGCTGGTCAGTATCATCGCCCGACGTTGGGGGATCGAGATCGACAGCAGCGGCAAGTCGGTGTGGGCCGAGCTCAGCGCCTGATCAGCCCGTGACGGTTATCGTCCCAGTCATCTGCGGATGAATCCCACAGCGGTAGGCGAACTGCCCCGTCGAACCGAACTTGTTGACGAACGTCGACCCTTTGCCTATCGGGTCGCTCTTGAAGCTGAGGTCGTCGGCGATGATGCTGTGCTGAACCGCATCACCGTTGGTCCATGTGACGGTTGTTCCTTTGCCGACACTGAGGTCGGCCGGGCCAAACGCAAAGTTTGCAATCTGTACGCCGTTGGCCGTCACCTTGACGGTGCCGCCGTAGTGAGCCGCCCAGTATGCGCCGAGGCCGATGAGAACCGCAGCGGAAACGGCCATCGAGACGCCCAGCATGCCAACTGATGGCGACGCGTCATCGGCGACCGCCGGCAGGAACGACACGGCGAGCGCGACCAGGGCAGCGATCTCGACCATGAGAACGATGGTCGCTTGCGGCGACGGCGTCAGGCCATGCTCGCGAAAGTCGAACAACCCGTGAGCTCGGCGACTCATGACGAACGCGCCCAGCGTTGCTGCTGCCAGGCCAAGACCGGCCAGCCGTACCAACCGGTCCTTGCGAGCCGCGAGCGCGGCAGCAACGAGACCCGATGCGATCGCGTGCAGAAGGAACGACCGGCCGATCTTGTCGACGGACCGGTAACCCTCGAAGTACAGC
>JANMMQ010000067.1:0-4463 GCA_031373465.1 Ilumatobacteraceae bacterium
CCCGATACCGAGCGCCTGGTGATCGAAGCCTCCGTCGATCCCGGCGATGCAGTCATCGAGATCAGCTTCACGGGCACGCTCAACGACAAGTTGCGCGGTTGGTATCGCAGCACCTTCAACGACGCCGACGGCGTCGAGCACGTCATCGCCACGACGCAGATGCAGGCGACGGATTGCCGCCGTGCGTTCCCCTGTTTCGACGAGCCGGAGTTCAAGGCGGTCTTCGAGATCACGCTCATCGTTCAGCCCGACCTGTTGGCCGTTTCGAATGCACCAGAGGCAAACCGCACCGTTCGTGACGACGGCAAGCACTTCGTCACGTTCAAGCCGACGATGGTGATGAGCACCTACCTGGTGGCCTTCGTCGTCGGTCCACTCGAGTTCACCGAGCCGGTGGACGTCGATGGGGTTCCGTTGCGCGTCATCCACGTTCCGGGCAAGGGTCATCTCACCGGATTCGCGCAGGAGATCGGCGCCCACTCACTGCGCTGGTATCAGCAGTACTACGACATCCCGTACCCGAGCGACAAGGTCGACATGCTCGCCCTTCCCGACTTCGCTGCGGGGGCGATGGAGAACCTCGGGTGCATCACCTACCGCGAAAGCCTGCTGCTGGCGGACCCGAAGACGGCGACACAGTACGAGCTGCAGAACGTGGCCGATGTCGTCGCCCACGAGGTCGCCCACATGTGGTTCGGCGACCTCGTGACGATGAGATGGTGGAATGGCATATGGCTCAACGAGGCCTTCGCGACCTTCATGGAGATCGCCTGCTGCGATGCGTTTCGACCGGAATGGCAGCGCTGGACGACGTTCAGCCTGGAGCGCAGTGCAGCCTTTGAGACCGACTCCCTGGCCAGCACCCGCCCGGTCGAGTTCCCTGTCGAAGCACCGGCCGATTGCGACGGCATGTTCGACGTGCTGACCTACCAGAAGGGTGGCTCGCTGTTGCGCATGCTCGAGCAGTACCTCGGCGCCGAAGAGTTCCGCCAGGGCATCAGTCTGTACCTGAGGACGCACGCATACGGCAACACCGAGACCAGTGACCTGTGGGATGCCATCGAGAAGGCCAATCCGTCTGTGCCCGTACGCAACTTGATGGACTCATGGATCTGGCAGCCTGGTTATCCACTGATCTCTGCGCGACTCGACGGCAGCGAGCTGGTGCTCAACCAGCAGCGCTTCGCGTACGTCGACACCGACGATCCAACGCTGTTCGTCGTGCCCATCCATCTCTCCATCGACGGTGTCGAGTCGAAGCTGTTGATGGACTCCGCCCAAGCGCGAATGCCCCTTCCCTCTGCCGAGTCGACGGTGGTCGTCAACGCCGGCGGCCACGGCTTCATGCGAGTTGCCTACGACGACCCCCTGCGCGCCCGCCTCAACGGCAAGGCGCTGACCGGCCTGACGGTCATCGACCGCTACAACCTGGTCGACGACGCGTGGAACGCGGTGATCTCGGGACGATTGGCTGCAGCGGATTTCCTCGGTTTCGTCGAGGAGTTCCAGGACGATCGGGACCTCGCCGTCTGGCAGGCGATCACCGTCGGCCTGCGCGGTCTCGGCCGCCTTGTCGACGGGCCTGCGTACGAGGCGTTGCAGCACCGCATCGCCGGCCTCGTGCGCCCCGTCGTCGCTGACCTCGGCTGGGCGCCGGCGGAGAACGAGCCCGACCTCACGTCGAAGCTGCGTGGGCTGCTCGTCGGAGTGCTGGCAGTGCAGGGCAACGACGCCGACGCCCAGGCACGCTGCGGGCAGATGCTGGACGACGACTCCACCGATCCCGAGCTCGCCGCAGCCGCCGCTGTCGCAGTCGCCTCGGTCGGCACCGACGAGGACTACGGGGACTTCCTCCGGCGTTTCCGCTCTGCGCCGACACCGCAGCTCAAGTACCGATACCTGTACGCACTGGCCGAATTCCCGATCGAGGACCAGATTCGGCGCACCATCGAGCTTGCATTGTCGAGCGACGTGAAGACGCAGGATGCGCCGTTCCTCCTCAACCGGTGCGTCGCCCATCGTCGGCACGGAGCGATGGCATGGGAGCAGGTGCGCCGGCAGTGGTCGCAGCTTCTCGAGCGGTTCCCCGACAACACGATCATCCGGATGGTCGGTTCGATCACCACGCTCGCGACGCCGGAACTGGTCGCCGACGTGCAGAGCTTCTTCTCCGAGCACCCGATCCCGCAGGCTGCCAAGACGCTCGAACAGTTGCTAGAGCGTCAGCGGGTCAACGCCGACCTTCGAGCTCGCGAAGCCGAAGCACTGGCTGAAGCCCTGGCAGGGACGGCTTAAGCCAGCTGCTCGACCTCCAACTGGTCCGCGGCGTGACGGGCGCGGAGCACCTTCTTGTCGAACTTGCCGACGCTTGTTTTCGGCACCTCGTCGATGAAGCTCCAGCGCTCAGGCAGCCAGAACTTGGCGGTGCGATCGGCAAGCCAGACGCGCAGTTCGGCAGCCGTGATCTGCGAGTCCGACCGCCGCACGACGCACGCGAGAGGCCGCTCCTCCCAGCGGTCGTCGGGCACTCCGATCACCGCTGCCTCGACGATGTCGGGATGGCCCATGAGCGTGTTCTCGAGATCAACCGACGACACCCACTCGCCGCCGGACTTGATGACGTCCTTCGCACGATCGCTGATCATCACGTAGCCGTTCGGTGAGACCGACGCGACGTCGCCCGTGCGCAACCAGCCATCGTGGAACTTGTCGGGATCGTCCAGCCGGTAGTACGACGCGGTGATCCATGGACCGCGCACTTCGATCTCACCGAGGGACTCGCCGTCCCACGGAACGGTTGCCCCGCTGTCGTCGGTGAGGCGCAACTCGACGCCCGGGAGCACGCGACCAGTGCGCGTACGCCATGTGACCTCGTCGTCACCGGCCATGTCTTTGGGTGGGTTCCCGATCGCACAGACTGGACTTGTCTCGGTCATCCCCCAGCCCTGGACGATCGGCACCCCGAAGGTGTCGAAGTAGCCCTGGATCAACGCCCGCGGCACCGCAGAACCGCCGCACATGACCAGGCGAAGCGACGACAGATCGGCGTTCTTGCCATTGTTCAACAGGTCGGTCAACACGGTTGGAACCGCGCCCGTCAACGTCGGCCTGGTCTCTTCGATGATCCGGCTCAGCGGTGCCGCCTGCAGGAACTGCTGCGGAAAGACCAGGTCAGCGCCCACCATCCACGCTGCATACGGCGTTCCCCACGCATTCGCATGGAACATCGGCACGATCACCAGCATGCGGTCGCTCTCGCCAAGGGCGATGTTGGCGGTCGAGGTGACCATCACCGAATGCAAGAACGTGCTGCGATGGCTGTACATCACGCCCTTCGGGTTGCCTGTCGTGCCGCTCGTGTAACACATGGCCATGCCCGTGCGCTCGTCGAGCTCGGGATAGTCGTAGCCGGTTTGCTCTGCCGCCAGAAGTTGGTCGTAGTCGAGCGTGTCCCCGAGGGCGGACGTGTCGCCGGAGCCCTTCACGATGATGTGCTCCACGGTGGTCAACTGATCGCGAACCTTGGCGAGGAGCGGGATGATCGAGGCGTCGACGATGATCACCTTGTCTTCGGCGTGGTTGATGACAAAGGTCAGCTGATCCGGGAACAGCCGAATGTTCAGGGTGTGCAGCACAGCGCCCATGCATGGCACCGCCAGGTACGCCTCGAGGTGGGTCTGGTTGTTCCACATGAACGTTCCGACCCGGTCGCCGGATATCACGCCCAACCTGGTCAGAGCAGCGGCCAGCTGATCGGCCCTGTCGGCGACTTCGGCAAATGTGGCCTCGGTGTACCCGTCGCCGGTGAAGGTGATGACCTTGCTGTCAGCGTGCACCGTGCGACCGTGTTGGAGGATCGGCCGCAGAGTCAACGGGTAGTCCTGCATCGTGCTGAGCGTCATCGAGCCCCCTTCGACTATTGAATTGACAAGACGTATTGACAAGACAGTGCGGTCACGTTAGTCGGCGTCCGCCGCGGCGTATAACCGCACATGGACTAAAGCGAGCGCGCCAGTCGGCCGATGAGCCAGAAGACCTATTGATGCGCGAATCCATTGGAAGTCTTAAGACGCTATGGCAAGATCATGCGGATGAGCGTGGGGACCGCTACCGCTGTCGAGACAACGCGCGGAAACACGCGTTCGACGAGTCACTACTTCGTCAACGCGCCGATCAATGCGTTGCTGGTTGGTGGCGCGTCGGTGATCCTGTACGCCGCGTTCCGCATGCGCCCCAGCCTGGCGTCGTCGCCGTCCGTTGCGTCTCTCGCGGCGACCCTCGTGTGGGTGTGCAACTATCCCCACTTCGCATCGACCAACTACCGCTTGTACCACTCCAAGTCGTCGATCGCCCAGTATCCCCTGACGAGCGTTGTCACCCCGATCGTGGTGACCGCTGCGGTGATCGGCTGCTACCTCTCGCCTGACGCGATCGCGCCCATGTTCATCAAGCTCTACCTGCTG
>JANMMQ010000552.1:0-1601 GCA_031373465.1 Ilumatobacteraceae bacterium
CCCCTCAGTGAGCGTGCCGGTCTTGTCGGTAAACAGCACCTCGATGTTGCCGAGATCTTCGATCGTCACCAACCGTTTGACGAGGACCCGTTGGCGGGCCAGCTGCCGTGAACCTGTGGACAGGCTGACACTGACGATTGCCGGCAGCAGCTGTGGGGTGATGCCGATCGCGATTGCGAGTGAGAACAACAAGGCCTCGAGCAGCGGGCGGGAGAAGGCGATGTTGATCACGAAGATTGAGATCGTCAGCACTGCGGCGACGCGTACGAGCAACTTAGAAAATCCGCGGAGGCCGGCCTGGAAGGCCGTCTCGGTCTGCTTTTCACCCAGATCCACGGCGATCTTGCCGAACACCGTCGAGCCCCGGTGGCCACGACCACTGCCCGGCCGGAGCCTTGGTGGACGATTGTGCCCATGAACGCACACGAAGGCAGATCGACTTCGGAGTCCGATGAGGTCGGCTTGACCGTCTTGACCGCGGCGATCGACTCACCGGTCAACACCGCTTCGTCACACTCCAGCTGCGCCGCCTCGATCAGGCGCAAATCGGCGGGGACCAGGTCGCCGACCCGCAACGTCACCACATCGCCCGGCACGAGGTCGCCAACGTCGATGCGCTGCGCTGTGCCGTCACGCCAGACGAGAGTCTCGTGGCGGATGTTGGCATGCAGCGCGGCGACAGCGACCTCGGAGCGGAACTCGTTGACGAACCCGAGCCCGACACTGAGCACCACGATCGCAGCGATGATCCCGCCGTCGGTGACGTCACCCGTCGCCGCAGAAACGCCAGCGGCCGCCAGCAGCAAGATAAGCAGCGGATTGCGCAGCTGACGTCCGAGCACACCGAACACCGTCACCGTGCGCGACGACAACACGTTCGGCCCGAACTTCGAGAGGCGGCGAGCCGCCTCGTCAGAACTCAACCCGGACTCGGTTGCGTCCAGAACGGTAAGAATGTCGAGCACCGGTTGGCGAGCGGCTGCGGACAGGGTGAGCGCGGCCGGCGCGCGAGCAACGACGCCGCGACTCAACTCGCTCCCGGCGGTTGAGCGTCGACGCCGGTCATGTGATCGGTGACCCTCGGGAGACGGACGATCACACCTGCAAGGTTAGGTCTCATGCAATACAACCAGTGCTCGCCGACGAGGGCGGACCGATTCGCGGGCCGAAAAACCGAAATCCGCGCAACGAGCTGGTTCCTTGGATCGAAGACCGCTCGCATTGACAAGGTTGGCGTGATCAATCGACTGGTGGCGGTCCTCCGAGGGTGTTGCTGGCATCCGTTCGTTCTCAACGGGCCAAGCACCTCGACCCGATTAAGGACCTGCTGGCCCAAGCCCTCGATGACCAACACCCCGGGAGCGCTGGGGAAGCTCCGAAACGATTAACCTCACTGATCCTGGCCCATCGGCCTGGTCGGCCGCGGAGACCTTTGCCCCGCTCATCGATGACCGCTGCGTCGCAGCCGGGTGAGGACTTCGTCGACGACGTCGGTGGTCGACGCTTCGCCGCCGAGGTCCATGGTTCGGATGCCGTCGCGTGCCGCGCCGAGTGTTGCGCTGCGGATTCGTGCGGCGGCGTGGGTTGCACCGGGTCTGTTG
>JANMMQ010000018.1:0-8601 GCA_031373465.1 Ilumatobacteraceae bacterium
TCATGAAAGGTGATGTCCCGGCGGTGACCGATGGACGAATCCTTGGTCATGAGGCCCTCGGAACGGTCATGGCCGTCGGCGACGCGACCCGACGCGTGAAGGTCGGAGACCGCGTCCTCGTGTCATGCATCACATCATGCGGAACCTGCCAGTACTGCCGCGAGGGCCATGCTGGCCAATGTCTCGGCGGAGGTGGCTGGATCCTCGGCCACAAGATCGATGGCACGCAGGCCGAGCTCGTCCGAGTGCCATTCGCAGACCTGTCGACGTATCCGATTCCTGCCGGGGTCAGCGACGAGTGCGTGTTGATGTTGGCCGACATTCTGCCCACGGGTTACGAGGTCGGGGTGCTGAACGGGCACGTTCGTCCCGGCGACGTGGTCGCAATCGTCGGTGCAGGCCCTATCGGCCTCGCGGCGATCATGGGCTCGAGGCTGTACAGCCCGACGACCGTCGTGGCGATCGACTTGGCCGACAGCCGTCTCGAGGCCGCGAAGTCGTTCGGCGCCGACGTCACGGTGAACAACTCACGGGAGGATCCGTTGGAGATCATCCGCTCGCTCACGGGCGGGCTCGGCGCGGACGTCGCCATCGAAGCCGTCGGTGTGCCGGCGACATTCGAGCTGGCAGCGACATTGATTCGCCCTGGCGGTCACCTCGCAAACATCGGTGTCCACGGATCACCGGCAACGTTGCATCTCGAGGACCTGTGGATCCGCAACGTGACCATCACGACCGGCCTGGTCGACGCCTCGTCGACCCCGACGCTGTTGAGACTCGTCGGCAGCGGTCAACTGGATGCCGGCCGTCTGGTGACCCATCACTTCGAGCTGGACCAGATGGAACTGGCCTACGAAGTGTTCGGTGACGCCGCCAACTCAGGTGCCTTGAAGGTGGTTCTCACCGCTTCTGCCTGAGCATTTTAGAGCAGCGTTTGGAGCCTGGGGACCCTATACGGGTCCTCCGGCTCCACACGTCGACACCGGGTGAGATTCAGCGGGCGTTGTCGCCGAACCGGAACTCGTAGGTGAGTTGGTCGAGCTGCTCCTTGGTGTCGGGGTCGAGCGGAGCATCGACCGCAGCCACCGAGTCTTTCAGCTGTTCCGGACGGCTGGCTCCGATGATCGGGCTGGTGATCGCTGGATTTGCCAACACCCACTGCACGGCCATCGTGGCCATGGACACACCAGCGGCTTCGGCGATCGGACGGAGCTCTTCGATCGTCTTGAACATGCGATCGTTCCAGTACCGCTCCTGATAGCGGCCGGCGGCCCATCCAAGGGTGAACCGACCGCCTTCCGTCGGTTCGCCGGGATTGTGCTTGCCGCTGAGAAACCCGCCGGCGAGCGGGTTGTAAGGGATGACGGCAATGCCTTCCTCGGTACAAAGCGGCAACAGTTCGCGCTCGTTCTCGCGGAACAGCAAGTTGTAGCGAGGTTGCACGCTGACGAAGTTTGTCGTTGCCAGCACCTCGGCGCGGCCGATGCTGCGCGCCAATTGATAGGCGAGAAAGTTGCTGCAGCCGACGTAGCGCACCTTGCCGGCGCGCACGACGTCGTCGAGTGCTTGCAACGTTTCGTCGATAGGCGTCTCCTCGTCCCACGAATGCAACTGGTATAGGTCGACGTAATCGGTACCGAGTCGTCGAAGCGAGGCGTCGAGCGCGCGGATGATGTTCTTGCGGGAGTTGCCGGCATCCCACGGCTTGGGTCCGGTCGGGAAGAAGCACTTCGTGGCCAGGATGAATTGATCGCGGCGTGAGTCCAACCAGCGCCCGATCACTTCTTCCGTGCGTCCGAAGAGCTCGGGCGGCGCGCCGAGCGGGTACACGTCGGCGGTGTCCAAGAAGGTGATGCCCGCATCCGCAGCGGCATCCATGATGGCGAAAGACGTCGCCTCGTCGCACTGATATCCGAACGTCATCGTACCGAGGCACAACCGTGACACCTTGAGGCCGGTGCGGCCGAAGCGAACATGCTGCATGCGACGACCATACAAAGCACAGCCTCACTTCGACGTGCTCTGCTAGAAGGTGTCGTGGCGATCTTGCTGGCGGCCCTCTGCGCGGTCAACTACGGCCTCGCCGATTATTGCGGTGGCCGCGCCTCGCGCTCGGTCGCCAGCACGATCGTGACCCTACTTGGACAGGCCACCAGCCTGGTGTTGGTGGTGGCCGGTGTCATCATCGTCGGCACGCCCATCGCCTCGGCGCACGACATGTGGTGGGGCGCGGCCGGGGGTGCCGCCGGCGGACTGGCCCTCAGCGCGTTCTACCTGGCCCTCTCGCGCGGAGCGATGACAGTCGTGGCACCGACGACAGCGGTTGTCAGTGCCGTGCTACCCGTGATTGTCGGGTTGTTGCTCGGCGAACGGCCGAGCGGCACGGCACTGGTCGGCATCATCCTCGCCTGTCTGGCGGTAGCACTCGTGAGCGGTGCGATCGGCGCCCACCACCAGCACACGTCACTCGGTACGTTAGTGCTGGCCGCGTCGGCCGGTGTCGGTTTCGGCTTCATCTTCGTTGCCTTCGCTCGCACTGCTGACAACAGCGGGCTGTGGCCTCTGGTCTCCGCGCGTGTCGCATCGCTTCCTGTGGTCGCGATCGTGGTCGCCGTGACCCGACCGGGCCTCGGCGCGCTCCGCTCGACGATCTGGCTGATCGTGGTGTCCGGCGTGCTCGATATGGCCGCCAACCTCTTCTACCTCGAGGCGAGTCACCGTGGCTTGCTCAGCATCGTCGCCGTCATCTCATCGATGTATCCGGTCAGTACGGTGTGCCTCGCCTTCGGGCTCGACCACGAGCGCGTCAGCAAATCCCAGGCGGTCGGCATGGTATTTGCAGCGACGGCTCTGACACTCGTCTCGCTAGGGAGTTGAGCCGCTGATTGCCTGCGACTCGCGGGCGGCGGCCATGAAGATGCCCTTGCTCATCAAGCTCGGTTCGGCCTTGCGTCGTTCGATGTAGATCTCGGCGCGAGAGGCGTGGATTGCCCGATCGTCCGGTGCGGCCCAGCCGGCGAGGTCGGCGAGGTGGCACGCCAGCCTCAGGTCGTTGTCGCGCACCGCCAGCAAGGCACGGCGGATCAACTCGGCTGGGCCCCCACACAGCTCGGCGATGGCTTCGGCGACGTGAGCGTCGGATGATGGCTTTAACCTCGATGCAGCGCCGTCCCACCAGCCACCGAACTGCCGCCATATGTTTCGGATCACGAACTCGGGCTCGTCGTACAGCGGGCGCAGGTACGGCTTCGCCAACGTATCGCCGGGAACCGAAACGGTGTGGAGGATGGCATCGAGTGTCGCCCCCTGATTCATCATTCCGATCACGTCGGCGACGAGGTTTTCCAAGGCGTCGGCGATGTCACCCAGCACCAACGCGATGCGCTCACGGCCGGCAATCGGCAGTCCATGCGCGGGAACGAGCATCTCCGGCCCGGCGTCGATCATCTCGCGCAACGCGGCGGCCCATTCCAGCGGGTAGCGCTGCACCTTCTGTGGATTGCCGGCGTTGGGGAAGTTCCAGATCACGAAGTCGCCGGCCATGATCCACTTGCGGTCGGGAATCCAGGCCCACAGATGGTCGTCGGTCTCGCCACGTGCGTGACGCAGTTCGATGGTGGTGTCGCCGACCTGCATCGTGTGGCGCGTGTCGAAGGTTTCGTTCGGGCGCAACGTGGTGGCGGGCAGGAATCTGCGTGCGTCGGAGATGTCGACGCGGGCACCTCCCTCCGCCTCGCCGATCGACAGATTCAGCTCACCGGGGATCCCACCGAACTGTCGGGCGTTGATGATCAGATTCCAGTTGTTGGTGTAGTCGTATCGATCAAGTCGGGCGGTGACGTTCTCGTGGCCGATCACCGTGGGCCGATCATCGGCGAAGAACGTGCTGCCACCGACATGGTCAGCATGGCCATGTGTGTACACCAAGTGCCCCACACGATCCGGGCGCCATGCCTTCACGGCGGCCACCACCGCCTTGCCGGTGTGAACACCGGACGAATCGAAGCAGACCAACCCGTCGCCACTGTCGAAGGTGACGCAATGGCTGAAACTCTCGACGATCGCCAGATCGTCGGCAAGCTCACTGAGCTCGTTGGTGACTCGATTCACCGGCTGGTCGACCACACCCGAATCGATGATGCGAGACGAGATCGCGAACAGGTCGGCCACGTGCCAACCGTACTCAGCCCGCCAAGTCGTCCGGATGCTCGGCGACGTACGTGGCTGCCGCGACCGGCTGCGACTGGTCGTATCCGATCGGAAGCCGCACGGCTCCCGCGGCCGACGAGTAGAAGACCTGCCAGTCCCGGTACGCGTTGTACAGGTTCGGTTTGTCGCGCATGTTCTCGGCGAACGCCGTGACGGTGGCGACGTAACTCTCGTTGGGGTTGTAGGTCTGCAAGGCCACCTGTATGTCCGTATTGCCGCCGCTCTGAAGCAAGTACGTGGCGGCGCCGAGGATCGCATCGTGCGCGACCGTCGGGTCCCCGACGCAACACCTCGAGAATGTCTCGGGCAGGAACTGCATCGGACCGACTGCACCCGCTGACGAGGTACCGATGATGCGACCCATGCGAGTCTCTTGGAAATGAATTGCTGCGAGCCAATACCACGGGATTCCCGTCGCCGCTTCGGCGTCCTGATAGTCGCCGAGCAGTTCGTCGACAGGAAGTGGCTCGACCACCCGCCACGCCGGCAGTGTTTCGCTGGGTGGGGTCGTGATGGTGTTCGCGCCTGACCGCGCCTGGCCCAGCTCGCGGGCACGAACGATGCGCTCGACGTACGGTCGCACGTCGGCGCCAACGGCGGCGAGAACTGCGACGTCGAGATTGGAGTTGGACGTGAGATAGCGGTACAGCAACTGCTCGCGCTGTCCGACGCTTCCATCACCCTTTGCTGCCGCGCGTTCGAGCGAGGTCAGTTCGCTGGCGATCTCGCTGGCGGTGAGATCACCCGTGATTCGCGCCGTGCTCGGCGTAGTCGTCTCTGTGCCCGGTGCAGTGTTCTCCGACCCTGCCGATGGCGGAGCGGCAGTCACGCCCGGGGGAAGCGAGCCCGACACCGTGGACGAACTGCCGGCTTCGGGGTTTGACGAGCACCCGGCGACAAGAGCCACGACGAGTGCGAGCACGACGAATCGACGATCTTCAGCCACGGGGCAGACCCAGAACTCGCTCGCCGAGGATGTTGCGCATCACGTTGGACGTCCCTCCCATGATCGTGTAGCCGGGCGCATACGTGAGGCCCTGGGTCACCGGATCCCACAGAGTGGCCTGCGGGCCGAGCGTGCGGTACACGAACTCGGCTACGCGCATTTCGTGTTCGGTGCCGAAGCACTTCGATGCCGCGCTGAAACCTGCAGGCGCCTGGCGGAGGACCTCGCGAATCACCAGCAGTCGTCCGATGCGGTAGCCGATCTCCAACGCGGCGATCTCTTGTCGAACGACCGTGTCCGATCGGTCTGCGTGCTCGAGAGCCATTTGATACAGCGCGAAGTTCGAGACCAGTCGATCAACACCGCCACGCTCGTGCTCGAGCTGCTTCATCGTCTGTTTGAACGCGGCACCCTCGACACCGACCAGGTTGGGCAACGGCACCCGCACGTCGGTGTAGAACACCTCGCAGAAATGGCGGTTGGTGGTCATGTCCTTGATCGGGCGGATCTCGATCCCGGGCGTGTTCATCGGGACGATGATCTCGCTGATGCCGGCGTGCGGCGGGCCTTCCGTCGAGGTACGGCAGATCAGGTAGCAGTAGTCGGCGACCTCGCCGAAGCTCGTCCAGATCTTCTGACCGTTTATCACCCAATCGTCGCCATCGCGGGTCGCTGACGTTTTGAGCGCGGCGAGGTCGGATCCTGCATCCGGTTCGCTCATGCCGATGCACCACGTCGTCTCGCCCGACAAGATGCGCGGCAGGAACTCGGTTTGCTGATCAGGCCGGCCATAGGTGATCAGCGAAGGCCCCATTTGGCGGTCCGCGAACCACATCGCCGCGATCGGAGCACCTGCCTTGATCATCTCTTCCCCGACGATCAGTCGTTCGATCGGCGGCCGGCCACCGCCTCCGAACTCGATCGGCCAGGTCATGCCGATCCAGCCGTGCGCCGCCATCTCTTTGGCGAACTCCTTGGAGTAGCCGTTGATCCAGGAGTCGTTGTGACGGCCGAAACGGGCGACTGCCTCGGTGGCGACCTTGCGGGCACGTTCGCGCAACTCGATCTGGTCGGGTGTCCACGCGAAATCCATTGCGTTCGATGTTAATGGCGGAGTTGCATTCCTGGTCGGCGCGCTCGTCCGCTAACGTGTACAAGTCCGATACAAGTGAGCTTGGAATTGAGGGTGAGCGCTGTGGCGAAGATCAAGGTCCAGAATCCCGTTGTCGAGATGGATGGTGACGAGATGACCCGCATCATCTGGCAGTTCATCAAGGACAAGCTGATCCTGCCGTACCTCGACATCGACCTGAAGTACTTCGATCTCGGCATCGAGTCGCGAGACGCCACCAACGACCAGGTGACCATCGACGCGGCCAACGCCACGAAGAAGTACGGCGTCGGGGTCAAGTGCGCGACCATCACCCCGGACGAGACCCGCGTGAAGGAGTTCGGCCTCAAGAAGATGTGGAAGAGCCCCAACGGAACCATCCGCAACATCCTGGGCGGCGTCATCTTCCGTGAGCCAATCGTCATCTCCAACATCCCCCGACTCGTGCCCGGTTGGACCAAGCCGATCGTCATCGGGCGTCACGCGCACGGCGATCAGTACAAGGCCACCGACTACAAGGTCCCCGGCGCGGGAACGGTCATGATGACCTTCGTTCCTTCCGATGGCAGCGAACCAGTCGAAATGAAGATCGCCGACTTCGGCGCCGACGGCGGCGTGACGATGGGGATGTACAACTTCAACGATTCGATTCGCGACTTCGCCAGGGCATCGCTGCGTTATGGGCTGATGCGCAACTACCCGGTGTACCTCAGCACCAAGAACACGATCCTCAAGGCATACGACGGTTCGTTCAAAGACATCTTCGAAGAGGTGTACCAGACCGAGTTCAAGGCAGAGATGGACGCTGCCGGGCTGACCTACGAGCACCGGCTCATCGACGACATGGTCGCCGCCGCAATGAAGTGGGAGGGCGGTTACGTGTGGGCGTGCAAGAACTACGACGGCGATGTGCAGAGCGACACGGTCGCCCAGGGGTTCGGGTCGCTGGGCCTGATGACCTCTGTCTTGATGACGGCGGACGGTAAGACCGTCGAAGCCGAGGCCGCTCATGGCACGGTCACCCGCCACTACCGCGAGCATCAGAAGGGCAACAAGACCTCGACCAACCCCATCGCCTCCATCTACGCCTGGACACAGGGTTTGACGTACCGCGGCCGGATGGACGACACCCCCGATGTCGTCAGATTCGCCGCGTCGCTCGAGCAGGTCTGTGTCGAGGCGGTCGAGGCCGGCGAGATGACGAAGGACCTGGCGCTTCTCATATCCAAAGACGCCCCGTTCCTCAGTACGGAGGACTTTCTCGACACCCTTGATCGGCTTCTCCAGGCCAAGGTCGGCTGACCCGCAGGAGTGATCCGCCCCGTCTTCGGCGGCGTATGGTTGCGACGGAGGAGGTCGGGCAAATGGTGACATGGGAATCTCCGGGACCAGGGTTTTGGGAACTTGATCGTTCACACTTCGTCGGCGGCGAAACACCGCTCATCCAGCACATCCAGGCGCAGGCGATGCCGGCTGGCATGCGTAAGGTCTTCGCCGAACTGGGCACGCCGGCCGACACGCTGGATTGCCGATTCGTCAACGGGTTCATGTACACACGACTGCGGCCGCTGATCGCGGCGGATCGTCCGGCCAAGAACCTGCCTCCGCGATTCGTGTTGCGGGCCATCGGTCGGTTCCATCCCGAGTTCCGACGCCGCACGAAGGCCGCCGAGAGGGCGCGGATCGAGCGACCCTGGCGCAGAGTCATCGCTGAGTGGGAGCACGGTGGCAGAGCGCTGATCGAATCGCGCAACCTCGGTTTCCAGAAGGTCGACCTCGCCGAGCTCGACGAACCCACGCTGATCGAACATGTCAAGGACGTCGTGGAACATTGCCGTGCCAGTTGGGAGCATCACTTCTGGCTGCACGGTTACGATCTCGGCCCGATCGGCTCGTATCTGGCGGGGTGCCGCGAGTGGGGCGTCGAACCGAACGACGCCATCCCGCTGCTCGAGGGTGCATCGCCGTCGACAGCTGGCCCGATGCACGTTCTCGCTCGACTGCGGACCGCAGTAGAGCGTTCCGGCCGCGTGCCGCGTGACCTCGACGAGGTTCGGGAGATCAGTGCCGACGCTGCACACGATCTCGACCACTATCTGGAGTACCGCGGGGCGATGATGATCAGCCGCTACGACATCGACGGCGTCACGTTGGCCGAGATCCCCGACGTCGTCCTGTCCACCATCCTCCAAGGAACGGAGCGTGCGGTGGGCGTGGGTCTGCACCACCGGGTCGAGGTGATCCGCTCACGCGTGCCAATCGCCCACCAGGAAGAGTTCGATAGGCGCCTCGAAGATGCCAGGGAGGCGATGGACCTCAGGGACGACAATGGCCC
>JANMMQ010000026.1:0-4525 GCA_031373465.1 Ilumatobacteraceae bacterium
CCGGAGTCTCCGGTGGCCGCGACCGATTACCTGGTCGTCTATCAGCAGGCATCGGTGGCGGTGACGACAGCCGAGTTGTTGTCCAACGATTTCGACCCACAAGGTCAAACACTGAGCGTTGTCGCGGTGTCCGAACCGGGCTTCGAAGGAGTGTTCACCGGCAACCTCGCCACCGGGTTCACCTACACCCCCAGCAACAACCCATTCGTGGTCGGCACTGACCATCGACTCGACTACCTCGTCACCGACACCGCCGGCCACGTCACCCAAGGCCAGATCTTCATCCGCATCCTCGCCGCCGGCGACCCCAACCGAGCACCAGTGACTCGTGATGATGTGGTGCGGACGGATTCTGGGACGTCGGTGTTCTCGTTCGTGCTCGGCAACGATTTCGATCCCGACGGCGACGGGTTCGGCGTCGTCAAAGTGCTCACACCCGCCCACGGCACAGCGACCTTCTCCAGCAACGCCGTCCAGTACACACCCAATGCCGGGTTCTCCGGCATCGAGACCATCACCTACATCGTCCGCGACAGCCACGGCCTGATGTCAACCGGCCTTCTGGTGGTGAGCGTGAACAGCACCGGAGGCCAACCGCCGATCGCCGTTTCCGCCGGCTACACGGTTCAGGCCGGCAACACCCTTCCGATCACTCTTTCCGCTATCGATCCTGATGGTGACACGATCACCTTCGCACTGGTAACAACGCCGGCTGGGCAGCTCACGGGTTCTCTCAGCGGCACGGCCCCGACGTTGACTTACACCGCTCCGGCAAACCCGATGACCGACTCGTTCATCTTCGAAGTCAGCGATGGCACCTTCGCGGTCCAGGCAACAATCCTCATCACAGTGACCCGAGCGAACATCGCTCCAGTCGCAGTCGACGACGTAGCGACAACCACGCAGGAAACGCCCGTTGCGATCGATGTGCTGGCAAATGACAGCGATGCCGACCACGACACACTCAGCATCTCGAGCGCAGGCGGCGCAACCAACGGGCTGGTGTCCTGCACCGCAGCGCTGTGCACCTACACACCTGCGCCCGGATTCTTCGGCACCGACTCGTTCACGTACACGATCAGCGACGGCTTCGGCGGCGCCGACGAAGGCGCCGTGACGGTGACGGTGAACCCGTCGCCGGTCTCAGCAAGCCTCAATTCTGCAACGCCAACGACCGGGCCCGGTGCGACGTCGATCACCCTCGCCGACATCCCCTACGAGCGAATGCGAGCCCTTGACGTCGATGTGTCGAACGCGCCATTCGCCAGGCGTGCCCCGTTCGCCAGACGTGCCCCGTTCGCCAGACGTGCCCCCTTCGCCAGGCGTGCCCCTCTCTCCGAGTTCGCTCCGTTCGCCCGCCGCGCGCCGTTGGCCGTCGGCTCACCTCTGTCGGAGATTCCGATCGAACTCCCGGGTGGTTGGCCTGCGCTGCTAACAGGCACGCCCTTTGCCGGCGAGCCGACGCAAAGCGTCACGCTCGACCAGTTCCTGTCGCTCTACACGCCGTCGGGGCCTCCGACCCAAGCGCTTCGGGATCTCACCCTCAACGACATCTCCTTCTTCGACGGCACGCCGCTGGCCGACGGCAGTCCTGCGGCCTTCCTGTTAGGTGCCACCCCCGTGGCCGACCTGCAGTACGGCACACAAACGTGGTGCCAACGATTGTCGGCGGATACGACTGGGCTTTCGACTTGCACCGGGCTCGGCGTCGGCCCGACGACCACGATGTTGGAGCTCGACATCAGCGAGGTCGCCGCGCCGATCCTGGCCAAGCATCCAGACCTACGTCGGGTTCCCCTGGCAGCCAACATCGCGTCGTTCGTGGGGGCCCCTGCATTGGACGCCAGACTGAACGAGCTCAACCTGTTCGCCACAGACATCGGCCAGATCAATGTGACGAGCGCAATGCTCGCCATGCCTGCGGTGGGCTCCGTGCTCATCTCCGACATCCCCGTCAACGACACCAACCCGAATGACGGCGCGTACGGCAGACGTGACCTCGTCGTCAATTGCGCACTGGCTTTCGACTGCCTGGCACCGGGAGCGACACTCGGTCAGGCAAAGGCGGCCGGGGCCCTGCAGCCGGCGGCAAAGTTGCAAGATGTCGGTCGAGCATTCTCGGATCACACGGTCGGCGGCTCTCCAGCGATTTCGCTTGCACAGATCGGTAGAGCGCTACCGACCAGCCTCGACCTGAACGACCTGATCGTAGGAACCTTGGATCAGGCCGACTTCCCGTGGGAGGACGTCAATCTGACCACTGCCGGCCTGCAGGATTTCGCCCGCACTGGCGCAACCCTCGACTGGAACTTGAACGTTTCGATCTCCAGCGCACGGGGCGGTCCTGGTCCGTTCACGACAACAGCCACCGTGACACTTCCACCCGGGTTCCGTTACTTCACACCAACTCCAGCCCGGCCGGCTCCGGCGCAGCTCAACACATTCGCACCAGGGGCAGGCGCCTTCAGTGGACCGACCGTGACCGATGCACCCGGTGGCCAGGTCCTCGTGTGGAACATCGCCGACCTCCAATCCGATACCGACTACACCCTCTCGTTCCGCACGACACCCGGTCTCGAGCTCGGCCAGGCCACCGCTTCCGCCAAGGTAGAGATCGCCAACGGCACTGCTACGACGGCGGCGATCGTCGGCGTCGTCGACACGGACGATGCCTCGGGTAACCCAGCTTCGGCTCTGCCGGTGCTCGGCAACGTGCTCTACCTCGGGTACGTGGACCACGCCGACGACGTCGACCTGTACGGCTTCAACTCGACGCCCTCCGCCCAGGTCGGGGTTCGGCTCAGCCACCTGGCCGGCGACGGCGACCTCGTGGTGTACGGCCCGGCAACCGACACGCCGACCAATTCGCCCTCCCCGGTGCCGACTCGTACTGCGACGCCCGCAGCTCCTCCGCTCGCGGCCGACCCGCTCGACGTTTCGGGCGTCGGCTACTCGCCTGAGCCGGACACCGACGCCGGGGTGCCGGTCATCGACGGTCGCACGGTGGTCGGCCGGTCTGCGGCGCGCAACACCGACTTGGAGGCTGTCGATGCAATCGCGCCGGACCTACTGCAGGTGAGCTCTTACAACACGTCGACGTCGAACCTGCCGTACGTCCTGCGCGTAAGGCAGGTCGACCCACCCAACACTCCCACCTGCGCGGCGTACGCCAGGACCGGCGGGGTACCCGGCACCATGCCGGACCTGGCCGCACTTCCGGCCGACCTGGCCACCGTCATCCTGGTCAACCAACAACGTCTGGGCGACACGTTCGGGACGACCTCTGCAAACAACGTGATGGCCAAGCTCGCCTCGCTCGCTTCCCGTCCTGACGTCAAAGGCGTGGTCATCCCCGTCGACGGGGCTCAGGCGATTGCCGACGCATACACAGCATGGAACGCCAATCCCTGCGTCGCCGATCGGGTCAACAAGGTTGTCAATGAGATCACCCGACTCGTCGTGGGCATTCGGAACGGCGCCCTGCCCGGGACCGTCGCGCATCCTTCACTTGCCAACGTTGTGATCGTCGGTGGCGACGACATGGTCCCGATGGCCCGCCTCGACGACACCACCCGGGTGGGCAACGAAACCGGATACGCAGATGAGTTCGACATCCACGGTCCATACTTCGGAGCGCTTGGCACGAGCCACTTCCTCAGCGACGACCCGTACGGCGACCTCGACCCGATCCAGTGGGCGACGCGCCGGCTCTATGTCCCCGAACTTGCACTGGGTCGACTCGTCGAGAGCCCGACGCAGATCATCGCTCAGATCGATGCGTTCACCGCTGCGTCGGGCCGGCTCGACGCCGGCAGCGCATATGCGGCCGGCTACGACTTCATGACGGACGGCGCCAGCATGGTGCGTCAGACGCTCAGCACGTCTCTCGCCTCCGCCAACGGCGGCCCTGTCACAGTGACAGGCCCGGTGAATGACAGCACATGGACAGGCGCTGAGCTGATCGGTGACCTCACCGGCCCGCCGTCCCCCTCGATAGCCGGAATCTTCGGCCATGCTGACCACACCGGCTTCGAATCCGCCGGCGGACAAGTCGTGACGGCCGCTGCGCTCGCAGCCGCGCTACCCGCTGGCGCCAGGCTGGTTCTCTCGATGGGCTGCCATTCCGGGCTTGCCGTATCCATCACACAGGCAGCCCAGCTGAGTGCTTCACCACCAAATGGTTGCAAGCACAAGAGCTGTCCCAGAGCGTCTTGGTACATGAGAGCAGCTGCAAAAGAGATGGCCATATTCCCCGTAGGAATGTCTTTCTCCACGGAAATGGTCTTCTCCACCACCGTCGTTCGAACATCAGTATGGGTTGCCGTGTCTGTCTTTGTCTTCGTGTCGGTGGTCACCTGAACATTCGTCACCATCCTCGTCTCTACGGTTCCATCTGAGGTGGTACGGGTTACAGTCTCCACAGAACCATTTTGTGCCACAGAACCAGCCACGTAAGTACGACGAACAATGTCGTCTAAACCCTTGTTTTCCCACTCAGTTCCGGCAATCAGCTTGTTGCCGTTAT
>JANMMQ010000066.1:0-6340 GCA_031373465.1 Ilumatobacteraceae bacterium
CGCGCCGGCTCGGTTGTCGCGTCCGAAGAGCAGGTACAGGAACAAGGGGATGCAGCACAATCGGAACAGCGTGAACGCGTTCGGAAGCGTGACATAACGGTTCGTTGCCAAAGCTTCCACGCGGTCGAGCGTACATTCGTCTTATGACCACCATCTTCAGCCGCATCATCGCCGGCGGGATTCCTGGCACGTTCGTCTACAGGGATGATTGCTGCGTGGCATTCATGTCGATCAATCCCCTGGCCCGCGGACACGTGCTCGTCGTGCCGATCGAGGAGATCGACCACTGGATCGACACGTCGCCTGAGCTCGTCGCCCATCTCTTCAGCGTGACCCATCGGATCGGTCGGGCGCAGAAACAAGCGTTCGACTGCGAACGCGTGGGTGTCATCATCGCCGGGTACGAGGTACCACACGCGCACATTCACGTGATACCCACCGATCACATGGGTCAACTGTCGTTCGAGAACGCCGCGTCGTCCGCTGATCCCGGTGAGTTGGAGGCCGCCGCCGCGGCCATACGCGCCGAGCTCGACCGGAAGTGAACTAGTCGATCGGCGCTACGAGTTCGGCGCCCTTGTTGCGCACATTGTTGACGTCAGTCGACACCTTGTGCATCGTCAGCAGGTTGTCCGGTGCGGGTACGAGCAGCCGCTCCAGATTTTCGATGTCGTTGTTACCCGGATCGAGCCATTCGTTCCACGCTGTCGCCGGTAGGAGGACCGGCATGCGGTCGTGAACCGGCGCCATCGTCGCATTCGCCGACGTGGTCACCACGGTGCAGCTGTGCAGCCATGGGGCATCCGGGCCGGCGCTCCTGTCGCGCCAGGCCGTCCACAGGCCGGCCACTGCCAGCGGCTCGCCGTCGAGGCGATGGATGAACATCGGCTGCTTGCTGGGCTTGCCCGCCTTCGTCAGCGCTGCGCCCTCACTGCCCTGCTGCCACTCATAGAACCCGTCCATCGGGATGATGATCCGCTGCTTCTTGAACACAGATTTGAAGGCAGGTTTCTCCGCCAGCGTCTCGGAGCGGGCATTGATCATCTTCGAGCCGATCTTGACGTCCTTGGCCCACACCGGTACGAGGCCCCAGTGGAACACCTGCAACGTGGGGCCGCCATCGGGCCCGGCGACGACTCCGTACACGTCATTGGTCGGTGCGGTGTTGAAGTTCTCGGTCAGCGACGTCTGGGGGTCGAACGAGGCGCCGAAGTACTCGGCGATCCGCTCTGGGGAACTGGAGGACACGAACCGGCCGCACATCGCGGCCAACGGTAGCGGCGCGTCGGTGCTGGGCCCAACGGTGGTTCACAACACTGGCAGGAACCGGCGGCCTACCGCCGGTGTCTTGCGGGGTGGACAAGATGTTCTTCGCATGCGATGCCTGGCGGGAGGAAGGGACAACTGTGAACCGATCTCGCCGCAATGTTGAGTTGATCGATCTGATCGTCGACGACGGCGGAGGCCTGGACACCGATTCCCGCCGCCCCAGCATTCCGGGATGGGTGTGGGCGTTGGTTGTGGGCGCGGTCGCGATCGTGGTCGTAGGCGGCGTGATCACAGGTGGCTCCAACCACCAGGCCCCGTCCTCATCACCCACGACGGCGCGCCCGGTAGTCGTTCCACCAGCGACCACGCTCGCGAAGGGCTCAACACGGACATCGGTTGGTCAGTCGTCCACGGTTCGGCCTGACGCGACAGCGGCAAGTCCCCAATCGGGGTCAGGCCTCGTGCATGTTCTCACCGATGTTGGTGGTCCAGCGCGTCCGTTCGGACGCGATACGGGACTAGCGGTCTATCTCTCCCCGTCGGGCGGTACGCACGACAAGCTGCTCGTCTATGACATCGACCGCGGTCGAATCACCGAGGTCGAGTTGGGCCGTGACGTCGGCTGGTTTGTCCGCGCGATTGGCGACCTTGGCGGGGTGCTCGTCGACGGCGGCGATGTGTTGCGGATAACAGCAACCGAAGTGAACGCGATCGCTCTCGCGGCGAACAGCACCTTCTCGTATGCCGATGCACCGTATGGTCGCCTTGCTCCTGGGCCCGGGCAAGGGACCTGGCTGCGCACGTTGTCGCCTTCGGGCCTGGTCCTGGTCGACGAGGTGGGAAAGCCCACCGGAGTCGGCTACGACCTGCCCGTCGGCGTCGTTCTGTACGGCTCGATGGCCGACGGCCGACCGGTCGTGCGCGGCGCGGATCAACGATCGCTCCTCATCGACGACGACGCCCGATATGTACCACTCGCCGACGGGCCGACCAGCATCGTCGAGCACGGACGTTTCATCGAGACCACCTGCGACGACGCGCTGCGCTGCTCGTACATCGCTCACGTCGACTCGACCGTACGCACCCTCGGGCCGGTCACCACCGGAACCAACACGACCCTCGCCTACCGATTCCAACCCGACGGCCCGCTCATCGCCATCGTGCGCGACCGCGACCTGTCGATCCTCGACGTCAACACAGGAGTGCTTCGCGCCAACCTGCTCCTCGGGATCGTCGACAACGGCCTGGGAGACAACGGCCTGAGCGACAACGGGCTACTCACCTCTTCCGTAGCCTTCCTGCCAGGCGGCGCGGGCCTCGTCGCCACAACGAGTTCCGGTGTCCAACTGCTCGACGTATCTGGCCACGTGCTGGCCACCGTCGACCTGCCGCCGAGCGCCGACGGAACCCCAGGACCCCTCCTGCTCGGAATCGGACTGGCAAGCGAACTCACTGGCAGATGACCAGCAGCCAGGTCGACTTCCTCGCGCCAGGACGGCGAGAGAATCGTGAGCTGTGCCTGGCTGCGGTGGGCGGCAGTCGATGGGCCGTGCCAGGTCTGGCGAGGGAACGGAGGCGCCGCGTTCACAGACGCGTCGCTCGCCAGGAGATCCGCGAACGTGATGGATTCCGGGCCCGCCGCCCAGCTCATCGCGACGCTCCTGTGCGATCGCCGGAGGCAGGACCTTCCGAACGCAGGCCCCACCCAGGATTGACAACGATCCGCAGACTGACCAACGCGGCGCGTGCCACGTCAGCGAGGATCATCACTCGGCGGCGCGGATAACGAAGGAGAGCGAACACGGAGCAGGCAGCCTGCCCGCTGCGGCACCTCCACGCAACATACCTGGGGTGGGTCGACCGAAAGGCTTGCGTTGCTGTCGTGAATGTTCTCAGGGCGTCAGGATTCGGCGGACCGATTCGATGCGGTCGTCGCTCGGCAGTGACCTGATCCGCACTGTCATACCGCTTCCGGGAGCTTGTATCCAGGTTTTGGAGTCGAGTGCGACGCCGACGTGGCCGATCTGGGCTGGGTCGTTCGAGGAGCGCATGAACACGAGATCCCCGGCGACGAGCGGTTCGCTTCGAAAATCAACCGCTGTACCCATCGTGGCCTGCATTCGACTCTGGTGAATAAGGGTGATGCCGATCTGCTTGTAACCAGCGACAACCAGACCCGAGCAGTCGAACGTTTCGGGTCCGGCGGTGAAGAACTTGTACGGCTTACCGACCTGTGCGCGGAGGTACATGACCAGTCCGTCAGAGAGAGTGGCGGTCGCCGACTTTTGGGTGGGTGACCACTTGGACGATGTCGGTGGAACGATCGGCATGGTGGTCGGCGGAAGTTGCAGGACCTGGCCCGAGTGAATGGCGCTGGACGCAGTCAGACCATTAGCAGCAAGCAGGGCTTTGAGGGTGACGCCATTCTTCGAGGAAATGCCGGCCAGGTAGTCCCCGCGCACGACGGTATATGCGGAGTTGTGTACGCCTGCAGCAGATGGGTTTGTGTTCGCTGGCGCGGTCGCGGGTGGGAGGGTCAGGATCTGTCCAGGATGGATCATGCTCGCCACAGTCATGTTGTTGATCACGAGGAGATCAGCGAGCCCGATGCTGGTTTTTCGAGCGATTCCGGCGAGGTTGTCGCCGGATCGGACTGTGTAGCTCCTTGTCAAGATTGTCGACAACGACGCCGGCGTCGAGTGCGCGGAGGCAGCGGTTGCGTCGACGGCGAAGATGCTCGTCGCGGTTGCGATGACGGCAAGAACGAGGCGGCTGGTTCGCTGCATGTGACATTCATCGACATCCTGCGCGGTGATCTTGACAAATTCTTGACAATTCCCGACTCGCAGAAATCGACACGGTGAGGCGATCGTGAGATCAACCGCGGAGCAGTTTCTGCATTTCGGTTATCTCGCTCTGCTGGGCAGCGATCACCTGATCTGCCAGAGCGAGGACCTCGGTGTTGGATCCGGCGGCCTTCGCGGTCTGGGCCATCGCGATCGCGCCTTCGTGGTGACGGACCATCATCTCCATCCACATCTTGTCGAAATCGGCGCCTGTGATGGTTCCGAGAGAGTCCATCTCTTCGGCAGACATCATGCCGTCCATCGACATGTCGTGGCCTGTGCCCATGTTTGATTGCACCGGCTGAGCCCAAGCTGTGAGCCATCCGGTCATCAGCTGGATCTCGGGATCCTGCCCGCCCTTGATCCGAGTCGCAAGATCGCGGACCTGCGCGCTAGCGCCTATGCTTGGGCCCAGCGCGATGTCAGCCATCTCGATCGCCTGCTGGTGGTGCGGGATCATGCCTTGGGCGAAGGTGACGTCGGCGTCATTGAAAGCAGCGCCAGACGTCGTTGTCGCGGCGGGGGCTTGAGAAGCGGGGGCTTGAGGAGCGGCGGTTTGACTGGCGGGGCTCGCGACGTCGTCGCTTCCGCACGCGGCGAGGCCGAGCGCACCGACGACAGCAAGTACAGACAGGAATCGGAGCTTCATGAGATGGGGCCTTTCGGGGGGAGGGTCCAGGTTTACTACTACACAGTGTAGGTGGTCGTGTCGAAATTCTGGTGTCACCCAGTCAAATCCCGAGGCGCCGTCGGTGACATCTCCGACGATGGCATCGACGACAGCACCACTCCTGAACTACACCATGTAGGAGATTAGCTGCCTTGGGTCGGCTAGTCTGATCGTGGAGGTGTGACAATGGCGAAGCGGCCCGATGGAGCGTTGGAGCACGACATCATGGCGGTGCTGTGGACAGCCGAGAAACCGCTGCAACCAGGCGAAATCAAGAGCCGACTCGGCACGGAACTCGCGTACACCAGTGTGGCGACGGTGTTGGGTCGCCTTCACCTGAAGGGCTTGGTTCGACGCAGTGAGGCTGGGCGAGCCTTTGTGTATGAGGCCTGCATCGACGAGTCGCAACTTGCGGTTCGGCGCATCGGCGAGGTGCTCTCGTCGGCGTCCGACAAGGGTCAGGTTCTCGCCGGTTTCGTCGGAAGCCTGTCGAAGAAGGACATCAGGGCACTTCGGGCGATGCTCGGCGAAGGTGACACCTGATGTTTCCCTCCTTGCTGTTGCCGCTGACGGTCGCGGTGGGACTCGCCATGATCGTCACAGCCACACATCGTCGTCTGCCGCCCGTTGTCGCCGCCCGGACCGTGACCATCACGCTGGCTGTGGTCGCTGCAGCTGCCGTGCCGACCCTGTGGATCGTCTCGCTCGACTACGTAGCGCACCTGCCTCTGCTCGGCGGTCGGCTGGAGTGGTGTGCGAAGGCGCTCGGAGTCCATGATCCGATCCCGTCGGGGATCGGGGCTGCGGCGTTGGTGCTGTCGATCACCGGAATCGTCCGCGCTCGAACTGTCTTCAGGGGCTATCGCCGCCTGCGTCACCACCACCCCGGCAGTGTGGAGATCACCGATCACGAGCAACCCTTCGCGTTCACGCTCCCTGGTCGCGGCGGTCAGGTCGTTTTGTCGAGTGGTCTGCTCGAATTGCTCGACGAGGCGGAGCAGGAAGTCGTGGTGGCTCACGAGCGAGCACACGCCTATCACCGTCATGACCGGTATCTCCTCACAGCCCAGCTCGCCGCAGCAGTCATGCCATTGTTGCGGCCTCTGGCCGGCCGCTTACAGTTCTCGCTCGAGCGGTGGGCCGACGAGACGGCTGTTGCCCATTGCGGCGACCGCCGTTTCGTCGCACTTACCCTCGGCAAGGTCGCGCTTCGCAGCATCACGCCCGCCGGGGCCATGAGCTTCGCCGGGCTGGGCGTGCCAGCCCGAGTCGCTGCGCTGCTCTCGCCGCCGATGAAACCGTTGCGTTCCAGCACCCATGCCGCGCTGTGGGGCGCGATCACCGTCACCGGCATGCTTGCGGCGTTCCAGGTTCACCATCTGGCTCGGTTGGTCACTGCACTCTGCCCCGGCTGAGGCCAAATATTCTACACGATGTAGTAGTAGTGTGGAGTTTGTGGAGCCCGTGAGTGCGCACGTGTCCGAGCCAATCAGGCGCACCAGCCGGAGGACAAAGCTGCTCGCTCTGCTGGCATTGGTGGCCATCGTTGGGTTTG
>JANMMQ010000084.1:0-2024 GCA_031373465.1 Ilumatobacteraceae bacterium
GGCAGATCACGTCGACGTTGTCGGCCGCTCCACGCGAGGTGCGCAACCTGGTGACGGCGCAGCTGGAGTCCATCGTTTCGGCGGCAGGTGGCACCGCCGTCTTGGGAGTCATCATCGGAACGCTCATCGCGCTGTGGTCCGCATCGAGTGGCGTCGGACACCTGATGGACGCCGTGAACCGTGCATATGACGAGGAAGAGACGCGCGGCTTCGTCAGGTTGAAGTTGATCGCTCTGGCACTGACGATCGGCGCCATCGTCTTCATCGTCATCGCATTCGCGGTCATCGCCCTGCTGCCGTCGCTGCTCGCCAAGACGGGCCTCGGCACCGCCGGCCGAGTCCTCGTCGGACTGCTGCGGTGGATCCTGCTGATGGCCGGGATGACCGTCGGCCTCAGCGTCGTCTATCGCTATGGTCCCGACCGCAAGGACGCACGTTGGGAATGGGTTTCCGTCGGTGCCGTCGTGGCATCGGTCATGTGGATCGTCGGTTCGATCCTGTTCTCCGTCTACACCGCCAACTTCGCCAAGTACAACGAGACCTACGGCTCCCTCGGTGCAGTCGTCGTCCTCTTGCTGTGGCTGGATCTCACAGCTCTCGCAGTGATCCTCGGTGCCGAGATCAACTGCGAAGTCGAACGGCAGACGGCGAAGGACAGCACCGATGGCCCGCCCGAGCCGATGGGCTCACGCAACGCGGTGGCCGCTGACACCGTCGGCGCGACCGCCGAACAGGTCAAGGCCGCTTCGCGGGCTGGGTGAACTTGGTGCGTGCCGAACTTGAAATTTGCGCGAGACAAAGCGCGTTCGATCGCGCTTTCGCTCGCGCAAACGGGGAGCGCAGATCGGGTGGGCGCGACGAGGGGGCCGACCTTCCGGACGGCCCCCTCGGGACTCAGTGACTATCGCTGGCAACTAGGAAGTGACCTTGCCGCCGCCCTTGCCGAAGTTGCAGTTGTCGCGCTCGTTGGCGAAGAGTGTGTTGCTCGACGCCTTCACTCCGTTTGCCTGGAAGAGGAGCACGCCGCAGGCGACATCCGAGACTGGGGTGTACCAGTTGCCGCTGACCGTGTTGCCCTTGATCGTGGCACTGCCACCGAAGCCGACCTGAATGCCGTTCTGGGCGATGTAGTTGATCGGACCCGCGCCCGTCACCGTGTTGTTGATGATCGTCGCCAGCACGTGGCCGTTGGCGACGATGCCGGTCTTTTGGTAATCGCGGATCGTGTTGCCCGAGGTGATCAGTGGCGCGCTCGTTCTCGCGGCCACGACCGTCACTGGCGACATCCCGTGCTACGCCACCAACGTTTTCTTACCGGATGGACACCACGGTCACCCGTACATTCCCGGCGCGGTACGTTGCGTTGCCGTGAGGTGACTAGGCGCGGCGGAGCGCCTCGACCGGCGACAATCGCGCCGCAGTTCGGCCGGGAGCGATCGACGCGATCAGGGCAAGCGCTATTGCCAGGACGGCCGTTATCGCGAGTAGGGCGATGGGGGAGTCCGCTCGCGGCACCACACCGAGTTGATTGGCGAATGCCCGCCAAGCGACGCGGCCGACGATGACACCGAGTGGGATCCCGACGACGACCCCGACGGCCATCATCGCCCCGGCTTGCCAGCGAACCGTCGCACGAAGATCGCGGTCGTTGTAGCCCAGCGCGCGCAGGATCGCCAGCTCGCGTCGACGGTCGCGAACGGAGATCACGATCGATGCGGTCAATCCGACGAGCAACGCAACTCCGAGCACGCCACCGAGCACTAGCGGCACCGAGCGGAGGTCGCTGACGTTGACGATCTCCGGCGATCGCACCGGCCCCGTATAGGTGAACGGCGGCGCGCCACTGGCATCCCATTGCTGAAAGGTCGGACGAAGACGCTCGACGAACGCGTTGGCATCGACTCCACGTCGAAGGTGGATCGCCACGAAGGTGGCGCTGTCCGGCCCCGGCTTCTGACCGGTCAACACGAACGCACCGTTGCCCAACCCCGTGCGATCGGCGACGAAGGCCCCTACCGCTGGCA
>JANMMQ010000116.1:0-7200 GCA_031373465.1 Ilumatobacteraceae bacterium
TGGTGCCCCCGAGGACGTTGCCGGTCGGATCAACCAGATCAAGGCCGAGATCGAGAACACCGACAGCGATTGGGATCGCGAGAAGTTGCAAGAGCGTCTCGCCAAGCTCGCCGGCGGCGTTGCGGTCATCAAGGTCGGCGCGGCCACCGAGGTGGAGCTGAAGGAGAAGAAGCACCGCATCGAAGACGCGGTGTCGGCAACTCGTGCAGCCATCGAAGAGGGCGTTGTGGCCGGCGGCGGCGTAGCCCTGGTTCGGACACGCAAGGCCGTGCAGGCCGTCGTCGACAGCTTGACCGGCGACGAGGCCACCGGTGCTCGCACCGTGTGGGAGTCGCTGACCGCACCGTGCCGTCTCATTGCCGACAACGCAGGCATGGAAGGCGCAGTCGTCGTTCCTCAGGTCGAAGCCGCGAAGGGCGCGATGGGCATGAACGCGGCGACTGGCAAGATGGAGGACCTCGTCAAGGCCGGCATCATCGATCCTGCCAAGGTCACCCGCGCCGCGTTGCAGAACGCAGCATCCATCGCCGCTCTGGTGCTGACCACCGAATGCCTGGTGTCAGACAAGCCGGAGAAGAAGTCGGCCATGCCGGCCGGTGGTGGCGGCATGGGCGGAGGAATGCCGGGAATGGGAATGATGTGAGGCCTTCGGGCGTTATGTGATTCACCCCCCAACAAAGGGCCTCGGTGCTGCGATCAGTCGCCGCCGAGGCCCTTTGCTTTTTCCCTCTTTCCAACGTTGTCGCTGCCAAAGCATCCAGCGTGTAGGCAGCGACAAAGTTCGACGGGGGTAGGCTCCCGGGCGATGGCTGCCACCTCCAAGCGTCCGTTCTGGATGCATCAAGTGGTGGAGTACATCCTCGGCGGGGCCATGATCGCAACCGGTCTGCAGAGCCCCACACCGTTGGTGCCCAGCCTGGTCGGTGTCGTCATCATGGCCCACTCGGCTGTCACGATCGGGCCGGTCGGCGCGTTTCGGGTCATCACCCGCCGAGTGCATCGCGTCGCCGATGTCGGTGTGATCGCCATCGAAGTGGTGGCCGGTGTGCAGCCCTGGATCCACCTCGAGTCCGGGTCGAGGATCATCATGGTTGGCATCGCCCTCGTCCACCTGTTCGTGTGGTGGAACACAAACTATGCAACACGGGTCAGATCGCCGGCGGCTTCGTCAGAGGGCGGACGCAGCACCGAGATCGGCAGGATCGCCGGGCGCCTCGTCGGCAACGGCGTCAACGCCGTGCGTCGACCGCGCAGCGATCGATAGCCTGACCCGCATGTCGTTCAACCCCCCTCCGCCGGATCTTCACAAGTTGCAGGCAGCGTGGGAGGAATGGGAGCGCGGCGAGCAGCCCCCTGGCAAAGTGCTGGCCAACCTGAAGACAGCGGGCATGGCAATCGTGCTCGCCCAGCTCGTCGAGAGTGGTTGGAGCCCCGCTGCGTAGTTCGCAATGGCGAGGCGGTGGCGATCAGCAGATCCCTCGGCCAGAGGGTTGGCTGCACGGCGGCGCGGCGCCGTGGCTCGACCGGGTGCGCCGCCTGTCGGCGGCTGATGTGGTCGCATCCGTCACCTCTCATCCACAACTTGCACCAGTCGCTCCCGAAGCGACGTTGCGCGAGTCGGCAGTTCTGGTCTTGATCACCGATGGTTCCAAAGGCGCCGAGGTCCTGCTGACTCGTCGTTCGCAGTCACTCAACCGTCATCGTGGCGAGATCAGCTTCCCGGGCGGGCATGTGGATCCGGGGGAGGGGTTCGAGGCGGCGGCGCTGCGCGAGGCGCACGAAGAGGTGTCACTCGACCCATCGGCGGTGCAGGTTCATGGCCGGCTCGACCCGATCTCGACAATTGCCAGCAGAAGCTTCATCGTGCCGGTCGTCGCCACAATCGATCGTCGACCGGTGCTGCTACCAGCCGCTGCCGAGGTCGATCGGATCATGTGGGTGCCCCTGGCAGAGTTGACGCGGGCCGACACGTTTCGTGAGGAGGTCTGGCACCGCGATGGTGAGCCGCGGCCGATCTTCTTCTTCGAGCTGGAGGATGAGACGATCTGGGGCGCGACTGCCCGGATCCTGCATCAGCTCCTGCGAGTGGCCCTGGGCATCGAGGGCCCAGAACCACCCGCCTTGTGAGGGTGCCCCCCCGAGCTATAGCCCGCCGGCGATCCTGACGCCCGCGTAGAAGGTCTGAGCCCAGGCCAGGCACGTCGGCTCGTCGTACCAGGGACGGGCCCAGCAATGGCGCTTCATGTCCGCAAGGAACTGCTGGTCCACGCGCTTGCGGCTGGAGCTGTTCCAATGACCGCCGCCATAGCGCCGATCGATCAGTTGCAGGTTGCGGTATCCGAAATCGTGCCGCCGACAGGCGTTGGCGAAGTTGAACGAGCGGCCGGTGTTGCCGACCAGGGGTGCGGAGCAGAAGTCGGTGCTCCAGTCGAACCATGTGTCGCTGTCGACGGCGGCGATGAACCCGCTCATCGACGTCGTGTACATCATGCGTTCGACGAAGGCCTGATCAGCGGCAGCGGAACGAAACGAGCCGGCGAAGGCCGGCGATGCGACGGTCAGCACAATCGTGACCGCGACGAGCACTCGGAGAACGTGTCTCATGGATGCTCCTCGTATGTGGTCCCCGCAGTGGGACTCGGCGGAGTCAATCAACGAAGGACGAGTCGTGCAACCTGCCGTCGCGGCGTAACCGACTACGCCAACTTCTGCAGCAGTGTCCATGCCGATCGAACGTGTCGCTCTTGTGTGGCTCGTGCCCCGATCGAGAATCGCAACACCGATCGACCATCGAGCACGGTGCGTGTGAACAACACGGTGCCGGTGGCGTTGGCTTGTTCGATGAGCCGATCAGTGGCCGTGTCCCCGTCGCGCACGGCCAGGCAGAGCAGGTTCAGAGCATGCGGCGCGACGATCTCGAACCGATCGTCGGAAGCAACCAAGCCGGCCAGCAGTTGGGTCAGTTCGACGTGCTCGCGAATCATCTGGCGCACGGGCTCGACTCCGTCGATGCGCAGATGGAACCAGAGCTTCAGTGACCGAAAGCGGCGCCCGAGTGGCACCTGCCAGTCGCGATAGTCGATCACGGCACCGCTCTCGGCGGCCGCCGATCGCAGGTACTCGGGAAGAATGCTCAAGGCTCCGAGCAGCGCCTTTCGATCGGCGGTCCAGAACAGATCGCAATCGAAGTTGATCCCCATCCACTTGTGGGGGTTGGTGCAATAGCTGTCGGCGCGATCCAAGCCGGCATTGACCCATCGGAGCTCGGGTGCGAGTGCGGCAATGCCGCTCATCGCCCCGTCGACATGAAGCCACATTCGCTCTCGCTGGGCGATGTCTGCGATCGCGGGTGTCGGGTCGAACGCCATCGAGCTCGTCGTGCCGTGGGCGGAGCACACCCAGAACGGCACGAGCCCGGCGGCGCGGTCTGCCGCGACCATCTCGGCGAGGGCCTGCGGACGCATCGCGAACTGCTCGTCGTGCGCGACCACTCGAAGTCGATCCGTGCCGATCCCGGCGATTCGCAACCCTTTTTCGATGCTCGAGTGAGCCTGGGATGTTGCGTACGCGATGAGCCGTGAGGTGTCGCCATCGCTGTTGATGGAGCCGCTGGTGATCCTCCACCGGGCGGCAAGGATCGATGCCAACGTCGCCTCGCTGGCCGATCCGTGAATCACGCCGCCGCCGTGTTCGCTCGTCGAGCGGAACCGCTCTGGCAGGTCGAGCAGCTCTTGCATCCAATCGACCATCAGCGTTTCGATCTCGGTACACGCCGGGCTGGTGACCCAGCTCATTCCCTGCACGCCGAGGCCGGCCGTCAACAGGTCGCCCAGGATCGCCGGATACGAGGAGTTGGCCGGGAAGTAGGCGAAGAAGCTGGGGTGCTGCCAATGAGTCAGCCCCGGAACGACGACTCCGTTGGTGTCGGCCATGACCGCCTCGAAACCGTCGGGCGTGGCCGGCGGATGCTCGTCGAGCTGGGCGCGCACGTCGCCGGGCCGAACCTCCGACGTCACGCGTTGCTGCTCGATGTTCTCGATGTAGTCAGCGATCCAGTCGATCAGCTCATGGCCGTGCCGCTTGAACTCTTCGGGAGTCACGGCGCAACCGTACTGCCCGGTGATCAGGGCAACGATTGGTGGGCGCTGTCGCGGGCACGCACGCCCCGGGCGATGCGCCAGCCGATGAACACCAGCCCAAGCGTGAGAGCCAGGAAGACGAGGTAGGTGTGGCCGTCCGCGCGTGCCCGGCTGCCGCAGTTCGCCTGCTCGACTGTGCCGACGCAGTTGGTGACGTCGTTGTTGTCGGGCAGCAGGTCGTTGGTTGCGGTCGGCTCTTGGGTCGACGGCGCGCCGGTCGCTCCGGTCGTGGGCGGCGCCGAAGCGCTGGTGGTCGTCGTGGTCATGACCATCGCCACCACCGTGATCGCCAGGACGATCCACCCAAGTCTCTTCACCAGGTCATCGTCGCAGCTGCTGTGGGTTCTTGACACATCACCCCGGATATGTGACCGCTGACCGCCGTGAGCACCTACCATCGGACTGCAATGGTGCAGCGCAATGAAACGGTCTTGGTGGTCGACTTCGGTGCGCAGTACGCGCAACTGATCGCGCGGCGTGTCCGCGAGCTCGACGTGTACAGCGAGATCGTCCCGCATCGCATCAGCGTCGCGGAGCTCGCGGCCGATCCGCCTGCGGCTTTGATCCTGTCCGGTGGTCCGAAGAGCGTGCACGTCGAGGGGGCACCCTCACTCGACCCGGCTATCTACGGGCTCGGCATTCCGATCTTCGGCATCTGCTACGGCGCCCAGCTCATCGCCTTGCAACTCGGCGGCGAGGTCGGTCGGGGCATGCGCGGCGAATACGGCCGGGCCAAGTTGGAGGTCGCCGACGGCCCGACGCGGCTGCTTCACGACCTCCCTTCGACCCATGACGTGTGGATGAGTCATTTCGATGCGGTCACACGCGCGCCTGATGGTTTCGTTGTCACGGCATCGACCGCCGATGCGCCGGTTGCCGCGTTGGAGAGCGACTCCCGAAAGATCTGGGGAGTGCAGTTCCATCCGGAGGTCGTCCATTCACCGCACGGCATGGTCGTGCTGCAACGGTTCCTGCACGACCTCGCCGGTTGCCCGCCGACGTGGACCATGGGTTCGATCATCGACACGCAGGTTGCCGCGGTGCGGGCCCAGGTGGGCGATGCCCGGGCGATCTGCGGGCTGAGCGGCGGAGTCGACTCTGCAGTCGCCGCGGCGCTGGTGCACAAGGCCATCGGTCACCAACTCACGTGTGTCTATGTCGACACCGGATTGATGCGTCGCGGTGAGAGCGACCAGATCGTCGAGACGTTCCGTCGCAACCAGGGCATCGAACTGATCCACGTCGACGCCGGCGATCGGTTCTTCGAGAGGCTCGCGGGTGTCACAGAGCCGGAGACGAAGCGCAAGGCGATCGGCGAGTTGTTCATTCGTGTTTTCGAAGAGAACGTCGGCGGTCTGACGGACGCGGAGTTCCTCGTGCAGGGAACTCTCTACCCCGACGTGGTCGAGAGCGGCGGAAGCGATGGGACGGCGGCCGTGATCAAGAGCCATCACAACGTCGGTGGTCTGCCGGACGACATGACCCTGAAGTTGGTCGAGCCGCTGCGTACCCTCTTCAAAGACGAGGTGCGCAGGTTGGGTCACGAGCTCGGCCTGCCCGACGAGATCGTGTGGCGTCAGCCGTTCCCCGGCCCGGGCCTCGGTGTGCGAATCATCGGTGAGGTCACCCCCGCTCGCGTCGCGATCCTGCAACATGCCGACGCGATCGTTCGTGAGGAGATCCACCGCGCCGGCCTCGAGCGTGAGTTGTGGCAGGCGTTCGCTGTCCTGGCCGACATCCGCTCCGTCGGGGTCATGGGTGACGAACGAACCTACGGCCATCCCATCATCATCAGGGCCGTGACCAGCGACGATGCCATGACCGCGGATTGGGCCAGGCTGCCGTACGACCTGTTGGAAACGATGTCGAACCGCATCATCAACGAGGTCCGCGGCGTCAATCGTGTTGTCTACGACATCACATCCAAACCGCCGGGAACCATCGAGTGGGAGTAACCAGCGCGTCTTGATCGCTGGTTTCGACATAGGTTCGTAATAATTGGTAGGCTTCGGCTCGCATGCGGTCCAGGGGCATCCTCCTTCATCGATCTCTCGCGGCCGTCATCGCGGTCGGCACTCTGTTGACCTCCGCAACTGTCGCGAACGCGGACAGCGTCGACAGCCAGAAGCAGAAGGTCAATCAACTCGCCGATCAGCTGGACAACCTGCAGAACCGTCTCGGCCAACTCGACGAGGACTACGGGGCTGCTCAGGACCGCAAGGACAAACTCGATCAAGAGATCGCTGATTCGCAAGCTCGCATCGCTCAGCAAGAGGCTCGCCTCGGCGAACTGGCCGGGGTGCTCGGCGACATCGCCGTCGACAAATACGTCACCGGCAGCGCGATGGACCTCAGCCCGCTGTTCTCCAACGCCGCGGCCTACACCGAGGCCGAGCAGAAGGATTCGTTCAGCCGGCTCGCCCTCGACAACGGGTCGGGTAGCACCGACGAGATGCTCGCTCTGGCGGAGGATCTCGCAAAGGAGCAGGACTCGCTCAGCCGCAAGCAGCAGCAGGTGGCCGACGTCGTCGCGTCGCTCAACGCCAAGCTCGACGAGGCCAACGCGCTCGAGGCCGAATATCAGCAGAAGTTGTCGTCGGCGCAGGCCGATCTCGGTGTGGCGATCGAGCAGGAGCGCGAACGCCGTGCGCAAGCTGCCGCCGCTGCCGAGATTGCCAAACAGAAGCAGGAAGCGGCCGCCGCAGCCGCCGCTGCTGCCGCAGCCAACAACAAGAAGAGCTCGGCACTGACGCCGCCGCGCGGTGGTGGCACCAGCGCGGCTCCAGCCGACACCGGAGGATCATCCGCAGGAAACGCGCCAGCGCCCACCGGCGGTGGCGGTGGTGCAGACCCCGGCGCAGGACCCCCAGCCCCGGCCGCCCCGCCCGTCTCGTCGCAGGCCGGGATCGCCGTCAACGCGGCGATGAGCCAGCTCGGCGTGCCATACCGGTTTGCTGCCGAATCACCCGGCGTAGCGTTCGACTGCTCCGGCTTGACCAAGTA
Source organism: Ilumatobacteraceae bacterium (assembly GCA_031373465.1). GTDB lineage: Bacteria > Actinomycetota > Acidimicrobiia > Acidimicrobiales > Ilumatobacteraceae > JAENVT01. The sequence continues at coordinate 7,143 of JANMMQ010000116.1, forward strand.
CGCCTGGGGACAGGCCGGCGTGTACCTGCCCCACCAATCGGGCGCACAGTACGGCTCG
>JANMMQ010000127.1:0-6674 GCA_031373465.1 Ilumatobacteraceae bacterium
CCGCAACCGCGAAGCGGAGTTGAGCGCCCAGCTGGACACACACGATGCCGGCTTCTCGGCCAGCTCGAATGCTCTCGCACGTGCACAGACCGATCGCCGCGATGCCCACGCAGAGCTCGAAACACTCGAACATGCCGTGGCTGAAGCCGTCGAGCGGCTGGATCACGAACGTAGCCGCATAGCCGAGCTCGAGGCCCTCGTCCCTGCACTCGAGGCAGGCGAAGCAGCTGAGGCCGAGGCCGCCAGGGCGCGTGGCGAAGCAAGGACACGGCTCGACGCTCGCGCCGCGCAGCTGGCCAACCGCCGGCAGGATCTGGAAGTCCGCAACGCGGGCTTGTTCGAGCGACAGCAGTTCCTTGAGAGCCGTCTGCAGGAGACCGAGCGTCGTCTGGAAGTCGATGCCGGAGCGCGTGCACATGCGGTGCAGCGTCGACTCGAAGTCGAGCGGTCGCTGGTCGCCGTCGAGAATCTCTCTTCGCTGGTCGATCGATACCGACTCGTCATCGAGACGCGCCACGAGGAACTGACTGAGCTGCGTCGAAAGCAGAGCGCCGAGGTGCGGGGCATCGCCCAACGTCTCGACGAAGCGCGCAGCTTGCGCGGTTCCGCGGAAAAAGAGCTCGATGAGAACCGCGAACGGTCGCGCCGTGTCGACATTGACGAGGCCGAAGTGCGAATGCGTCTGGAGGGAGTGGTTGAGGCGTTGAGACGCGACCACGACCTCGAACCCGAGGCTTCGGAGGCCGCTGAGCTACCAGCTCTCCCTGAAGGAATCAGCGCCGCGGCACGTGTTCGCGATCTCGAGCGCGAGCTTCGTCTCATGGGTCCGATCAACCCGTTGGCGCTGGAGGAGTTCAACGAACTGCAGGCCCGCCACAAGTTCCTCGAAGAGCAGCTGGAGGATGTGCGCAACACGCGCCGGGACCTGATGCGGGTGGTCAAGGCCGTCGATCTCGAGATCCAAACCGTCTTCTCCGCTGCGTTCGCAGACGTGAGCAGACACTTCACGGAACTGTTCTCGATGCTGTTCCCCGGCGGCGTGGGCAACCTCGTGCTGACCACGCCGGATGATCTGCTCAACACCGGTATCGAGGTCGAGGCCAAGCCCAGCGGCAAGAACGTCAAGAAGCTCTCGTTGTTGTCAGGCGGCGAGCGCTCGTTGACGGCTCTTGCGTACCTCTTTGCTGTCTTCCGCAGCCGTCCCTCGCCCTTCTACGTCATGGACGAGGTCGAAGCTGCGCTCGACGACGTCAACCTTCACCGCTTCCTCGCGTTGATCCACGAGTTCCGCCAAGAGGCGCAACTGCTGGTCGTCAGCCACCAGAAGCGCACCATGGAGGCCGGCGACAGTTTGCTCGGCATCACGATGCAGCCGGGCGGGTCATCGAAGGTGGTCACGGAGCGGGTTTCGGCGACGACCTGAATTGTCGGGTGGCAATCCTCCAGCGACTAACGTTGCCCCGGTTGGCCGCGACGTAAAGCGGGGGGAGAAGCAGCACATCGTGAGTGAAACCGTGGCAATGGGCGCCCGAAACGACGAATCGCGCCGTGCCACGCCTGCGATCCAACTGGTCAGGCTGCGCAAGACCTTCGGCGACGTGGTCGCTGTGGACGACATCGACCTGGAGATCTTCGAGGGCGAGTTCTTCTCGTTGCTGGGCCCGTCGGGCAGTGGCAAGACGACCGTGCTGCGAATGATCGCCGGGTTCGAACTGCCCACCTCGGGCGCCGTGCTGTTGCAGGGCAACGACGTCACCCAGTTGGCCCCGTACGACCGCGACGTCAACACCGTCTTCCAGGATTACGCGCTGTTCCCCCACATGAGCGTCCTCGAGAACATCGAGTACGGGTTGAAGGTGAAGAAGGTCGGCAAGACCGATCGTCGCCGCCGTGCGGTCGAGATGCTCGAGGCCGTGCGCCTCGCGGAGTACGGCCAGCGCCGCCCCAATCAGTTGAGTGGTGGCCAACGGCAGCGGATCGCACTCGCCCGGGCTCTCGTCAATCACCCGAAGGTGCTGCTGCTCGACGAGCCATTGGGTGCCCTCGATCTGAAGTTGCGCGAGGAGATGCAGGTCGAGTTGAAGTCGATTCAACGCGACGTCGGGATCACGTTCGTGTTTGTCACACACGATCAGGGAGAGGCGCTGTCGATGAGCAATCGCATCGCTGTCTTCAACAGCGGCCGCGTCGAGCAGGTGGGTACACCGCGAGAGATCTACGACCACCCGGCTACGGCGTTCGTCGCCGGCTTCGTCGGGATCTCCAACGTCCTCAGTGCCGATCGTTCGCAGGAACTGTTCGGTGTCGCCGAACCTCACTCGATTCGCCCCGAGCGGATGCGAGTCGTGCATCACGAGACAGCCCAGGGCGAGATCTCTGTCGCGGGCCTGGTCAGTGACATCCAATATCTCGGTGCCGATTGCCGAGTCCGAGTACAACTCGACGACGGCACCAACATGATCGCCAGCGTGCCGAGCGATGGGCTCGCTGGTGTTGCCATTGGTGGACACGTCCGCCTGGCCTGGCCGCGCTACGCGGCTTTTCCCGTCGCCAACACAGATATCTCCAAAGGGGAAGATTCATGAAAACAGCCCGGTACTGCGGCGCTCTGGTGGCTATCACGCTGCTGGCGTCGGCTTGCGGTGATGACAAGAAGGCATCAGGTGGTGAGGCGCTGAAGGCGATCGGTGATGGCGAGAAGGCGCTGAACCTGATCGTTTGGGCGGGTTATGCCGAGGACGGCAGCACTCTTCCCGACTACGACTGGGTGCATCCGTTCCAGGATCAGACGGGATGTGTGGTCAAGTCGAAGATCGCCGCAACATCCGACGAGATGTTCCAACTGATGAGCACCAACCAGTACGACGGCGTGTCGGCGTCCGGCGACTCGAGTGTTCGCCTGATCGACGCCGGGCTGGTGGCCCCGGTCAACACAGCACTGATCAAGAACTACGCGGACCTGTCGCCCTTCCTCAAAGACCAGAAGTACAACTCCCGCGACGGCAAGAACTACGGCATCCCCCATGGATGGGGCGCCAACTATCTGATGTGGCGTACCGACGTCGTGGCTTCGCCACCGGACTCGTGGAGTGTGGTGTTCGACAAGACGTCGCCCTACGCGGGCAAGGTCACCGCATACGACGCGCCGATCTACATCGCCGACGCAGCCCTGTACCTGAAGACTGCCCAACCCGATCTGGGAATCGACGATCCCTACTCCTTGAACCAGAAGCAGTTCGACGCGGCCGTCGCGCTCTTGAAGGATCAGCACTCGATCATCGGTGAGTACTGGAACGACTACACCAAGACCCAGAGTGCGTTCGAGCAGGGGTCGACCGTGATCGGCACGACGTGGCAGGTCATCAAGAACCTCGCCACGACGAATGGCGCTCCCCTCGAGACCGTGGTTCCGAAGGAAGGCTCTACCGGATGGAGCGATACGTGGATGATCTCTTCCAAGGCTGCCCATCCCAACTGCATGTACATGTGGATGGACTACATCACCAGCCCCAAGGTGCAGGCACAAGTGGCGTACTACTTCGGCGAGGCCCCGGCCAACCCGAAGGCATGCGCTGAGATAGCCACGTTGTATTCGGACACGACCCACTGCGATGTGTTCAAGGCAACTGACGAGAGCTTCGCCAAGTCGATCTCCTTCTGGGCAACGCCGCGCAAGTCGTGCCTCAATGGCAAGGGCAATGACTGCGTGCCGTTCGTCGACTGGATCAAAGCCTGGACCGAGATAAAGGGCTGACCAACGCTTCTCGGTCGGGCGCGGTCGTGATGACGGCGCCCGACCGACGGGCTCACTGACCGATGACCTCCACCATTGTGACCCCAAGCCCAGGGCCGTCAAGCCCGGGTCAGTCGGCCTCGCGCTGGTTCCACCGGCACCCGCGCGCTCGTCTGGTGTCATTGATCGGTGCGCCCGCGGCGTGGATGCTCGTGCTCTACATAGGCTCGCTGGCATCACTGTTCCTGACGTCGTTGTACCGCCTCAACGACGATGGCAGCGGAATCCAAAAGGTCATCGGCGCGCAGAACTATCGCACGCTGATCGACAAGTCGGTGTACCTCGACGTTGCCGTGCGAACCGTGAAGATCGCCGTGATCGTCACCCTCGTCGACATGGTTCTGGCGCTGCCGATCGCGTTCTTCATCGCCAAGGTGGTCGGGACACGATGGCGCCGGCTGCTTGTCGCCGCAGTCCTGGTTCCACTGTGGGCTTCGTATCTCGTGAAGGCCTTTTCGTGGCGGGCGATCATCGGTTCACCAGGCGGCGTCCTCGACAGGACGTTCGGCGTCAGCCCGAACTACGGCGAGGTCGGGCTGATCGTCGTCCTCGCGTACCTGTGGCTCCCGTACATGATCGTGCCGATCTACTCCGGATTGGAGCGCCTTCCCGATTCCTTGCTCGACGCGTCGAGCGACCTGGGTGCGCATTTCGGTTTCACGTTCCGCAGGGTCGTGCTACCTCTGCTGTTGCCTTCGATCGTGGCTGGGTCGGTATTCACGTTCTCGCTGTCTCTCGGCGACTACATCGCCGTCGATCTCGTTGGCGGTAAGACACAGGTCATCGGCTCCGTGGTGTTCGACAACTTCTCCGCCGATCTGCCGTTCGCGGCCGCGTTCGCCGTCGTTCCCGTCATCGTGATGGTCGCCTACATCCTCGGCATTCGCCGCACCGGCGCGCTGGACAACCTCTGATGCAGTTCACCCGACGCGTGCGGATGCTCTTCGGTGGCATGACCGGCCTCGTGCTCGCCTTCCTCTACGTCCCCCTCCTGATCATCGCCGTTCTGTCGTTCAACACGGTCAGTTCGCTGTCGTGGCCGCCGAAGGGTTTCACGTTGAAGTGGTGGCAGTCGGCGATGCACAGCACCGGCGCACGCGATGCGTTGATCGTCAGCTTGAAGACGGCAGCCGGGGCCACGGCCATCGCGTTGGTTCTCGGTCTGCTCGCCGCTCTGGCGGTTCACCGCTTCACCTTCTTCGGGCGAGAATCGCTGAACCTGATGATCGTGTTGCCGATCGCTCTACCGGGCATCGTCACCGGCATCGCGCTGAACGCCGCGTTTCGTCAAGCTGGCTTCGAGTTCGGCCTGCTGACGCTCATCATCGCCCACGCCACGTTCTGCATCGTCGTGCTCTACAACACCATGCTGGCGCGGTTCCGCAGACTGTCGCCGAACTTGGAGGAGGCATCAGCCGATCTCGGCGCGCACACGTTCCAGACGTTCCGATACGTCACGTTCCCACTGCTGCGCACGGCGCTTCTCGCCGGAGGCCTGCTGGCGTTCGGGTTGAGCTTCGACGAGATCGTGGTCACCACGTTCACGTCAGGTGCCGGATTGGAGACGTTGCCCATCTGGATCTTCCGGAATCTCAGCCGTGGCGAGCAGCAGCCCATCGACACGGTCGTGGCCACCGTGGTGATGCTGTTGTCGGTGATCCCGGTGTGGATCGCCCAGCGTCTGACCAGTGGTGACGGGCCATTGACAGGCGGTACCCGGTGAGCCGACCCCGGTAGCGTGGTCGGAGTCATGCAGTGGATCTATCTCGTTCTCGTCGTTGTCGTGCTCATCGTCGGCCTGGGCGTGGTGGCCCTCAGCCACCGCCGCACTGCGGCGCCCACTACCCCGCCCGAACCACCCGGTCGGGTACCCGAGGTCCCGCCTGAGCCGACGTCAGTCGAACCTGCACCCGAGGTGGTCGCAACAGCCACCGTCGTCGACGAGCGCCCCAACTTCCGCAGCCGGATGTGGAAGGCCCGCAACGCGCTCGCCGGCACGTTGCTCGGGATACGCAATCGAGGTGGTATCACCGACGAGACGTGGGACGACCTCGAGGATGCTCTGCTACGCGCCGATGTCGGCGTGCGCGTAACGGATGATCTGCTCGGGGGACTGCGGGCAAGGGTCAAGGCCAAGGAGATCACCGAGCCGTCGGAACTGCTCGACGCATTGCAGACCGAGATGGTGGCACGCTTGTCGAAGGTCGACCGGTCGCTCCACTTCGAAGACGTACCCGGCGGTCCGAACGTCTGGTTGTTCGTCGGCGTCAACGGTGTCGGTAAGACGACGACGATCGGAAAGGTCGGCGCACAACAGGCGGCCCTCGGTCGATCTGTGCTGATGGCTGCCGGCGACACGTTCCGCGCCGCCGCAGTCGAGCAGCTCGGCACATGGGCCGAACGCAGCGGGGCGGAACTGGTGCGCGGCAACGAAGGCGGCGACCCGAGCGCTGTCATCTTCGACGCGATCGAGAGCGCAACGGCGCGTCACATCGACTTGGTGCTCGGCGACACTGCGGGACGCCTGCACACCAAAACCAATTTGATGGAGGAGTTGCGCAAGGTTCGACGCGTGGCCGCCAAGGGTGCCGGCGAGGTGACCGAGGTGCTGCTGGTTGTTGATGCAACGACCGGGCAGAACGGCCTCGCCCAGGCTCGCGAGTTCGGCGATGCGACCGAAGTCACCGGTGTTGTGCTGACCAAGCTCGACGGATCCGCCAAAGGCGGAATCGTCTTCGCGATCGAGACCGAGCTCGGACTGCCGATCAAGCTCGTCGGGCTTGGCGAGTCGATCGGCGACCTGGTCGCGTTCGACCCCGATGAGTTCATCGACGCATTGGTCAGAGAAGATTGATGTTTTCGGGAACCACCAGCTCGACTG
>JANMMQ010000097.1:0-8468 GCA_031373465.1 Ilumatobacteraceae bacterium
CTGGCATCAGGCGGCCACTAGATCGTCGGCACTTCGGTGTGCCGGCCGAACACGGTGCCGAGCGATCCCATCACTTCGCCCAGAGTCGCGTAGACGCTGACGGCATCGATCAGCGCCGGCATGAGGTTGATCTCGGGATCGACCGCCTCTGTCTCGAGGCGGCGAAGTGCGGCATCGACAGCGTGCTGATCGCGTGACTGGCGCACCTGTTCGAGCCGCTTCAACTGTCGCGTCTCGTCCTCGTTGGTGATCTGCAGCAGGGGGATCTGATCCTCCTCGCTGCCCTCGGTGAATGCGTTGACTCCGACGACTACCCGTCTGCCGGTGTTGAACCGACGCTCGAGGTCGTAGGCCGAGTCGGCGATCTTTCCTTGGAACCAGTTGTCCTCGATCCCTTTGATGGCCCCTTCGAGCATCGACCCGCCGCCGAGCTCGTCGAGGTAGGCGAACAGCTCTTCCGCCTCCCGCTCGACTTCGTCAGTGAGGTGCTCGACGTACCACGACCCACCGAGCGGATCGGCGACGTGAGCGACGTTGGTCTCGTGAGCGATGACCTGCTGGGTGCGCAACGCGATGCGCGCCGTCTTCTCGGTCGGCAGGGCCATCGCCTCGTCCATCGAGTTGGTGTGCAGCGACTGCGTACCCCCCAACACACCAGCCAGCGCCTCGATTGCGGTGCGGACGATGTTGACCTCCGGCTGTTGAGCGGTCAACGACACCCCGGCGGTCTGGGTGTGGAAGCGCAACTGCATCGAGCGCTCCAGCTTGGCGCCGTACCGGTCGCGCAACCAGCGCGCCCAGATGCGACGAGCGGCGCGGTACTTGGCGATCTCTTCGAAGAAGTCGATGTGGGCGTTGAAGAAGAACGACAGGCGCGGTGCGAACGAATCGACCGGCAAGCCGGCCTGCATCGCCAGCTCGACGTATGCGAACCCGTTGGCAAGGGTGAACGCCAACTCCTCGACCGCCGTCGAACCTGCTTCGCGGATGTGATAGCCGGAGATCGAGATCGAATGCCACCGCGGCATCTCAGCGGCCGAAAAGCCGATGGTGTCGCGCACCAGACGCATCGACTGACGCGGCGGGAACACGAACTCCTTCTGCGCCTGGTACTCCTTCAAGATGTCGTTCTGCAGCGTGCCGCCCAGCCGTGCCCGGCTGACCCCGGCCTTCTCCGCCTGAGCGACGAACATCGCGAAGATCACCGCCGCCGGCGAGTTGATGGTCATCGATGTCGTTGTCTTGTCCAGGTCGATACCCGAGTACAGATCCTCCATGTCGGCCAACGAATCGACCGCCACCCCGCACCGACCGACCTCGCCGAGCGCCATCGGATGATCGGAATCGATGCCCAGCAACGTCGGCATGTCGAACGCCGTCGACAGCCCATCGCCGCCCGAGCGGATGATCTCCTTGAACCGCCAGTTGGTGTCATCCGCCGTCCCGAAACCGGCGAACATCCGCATCGTCCACAACTTCGACCGATACATCGACGCATACGGCCCACGTGTGAACGGGAACTGACCCGGATAGTCCGTCGGTCCATCGGCCGACGACTCGTCGTCGGGGCCATACACCGGCTCCAACGGGATCCCCGACATCGTCGTGAAGTCGGCATCGCGGATCAGCGACTCGTTGAACGCCTGCTCCCAGATTTCGCGGTTGGTGGCCATCGTAAGCAGCTTATTTGGACGGCAACGCATTCATCGCGGGCGAGCCGTCATGTCTGGCGTGCAAGAACGATCGGCGCCGCCTGCTCGAGGTGTTCGACCCACAGTTGCGGCGTCGCCGGCTCGACGATCGGCAGGATGACGAACTTCGTGGTACCGACCGCGACGAACTTGTCGATCGTCGACATCAACGCTTCCCATCCCTGAGGAACGAGAACCGACGGGTCGGCCAGGTCGGGTCGCCGTCTGGCGAGTAGGTCGACCACTGTTTGCGGCAATGGCCCGAACGAGTATGAGATCAGCGCGCCGTAGTGATCTACGTCGATCGTCCGATCGTGCTCTAGCAGCGTGGCTTCGATCGTCTCGCGGCCCCGCGCTGCATCGTCAGGGGTGACAAAGCTCGGCAACCAGCCGTCGGCCAGACGTCCGACTCGCCGCAACTCGGAAGGGGCGATACCTCCGAGCCAGACGTCGAGGTTCGCTTGCAACGGTTTCGGCCGCACGCGCAGCCCGTCGTATTGGAAGTGTTCGCCGTGATGCGTCAGCGTTCCCTCGGCCCACGCCGCGCGCAGCACGGCCAGTGACTCGTCGAACAGTTTTGCGCGTGCCGCGCGCTCGACTCCGAATGCCTGCTGCTCGTGAGGATCGGCCACACCGAGACCGAAGGCCGGCAGCAACCGACCGTTCGACAGACGGTCCAATGTCGCCAACTCCTTGGCCAGCACGACGGGATTGCGGCCGGGCAGCACCATCACACTCATCCCGAACTTCAGCCGAGTCGTGCGCCCGGCGGCGAATGCCATGCCGACGAGGGGATCGGGAGCCTCACCACCGATTCGCTCGCTGAGCCACAGGCTGTCGAACCCGAGGATTTCGAGCGCGTCGACAACGGTGGCGAAGCCGTGGTCGTTGAGACGTGTGCGCGTGCCGAGCGCATAACCAATTCGAACGTGTGGGACCTCAGGCACGGGCCGGTGGCCCGAGGACGCCTAGGCCGTCGACTTCAGCTCGTTGGGTTGCCCAGCACCAGCCGCCGTGCGACGTGGCGAGCACCAGAGGAATCGATTGTGACGAAGCCATCGCCGCATCGTGACACAACGGTGAACCGGTGCTGCGAACGAACACGCGCTGGTGTCAACTGCACGCGGTGCCAGCTGATGATCGAGGCTGCGACGATCACTCCGAAGATGATCAACGGCTCGGGAACGTGCCCTGCGAGAAGTCCAGCCGCCAGCGCGGCGGCCGCGCCGGCCTTCAACGCCAAGATGATCAGCCGTGTTGAAGAGCCAACGGGGCTGGCTGATGTTCCGGACGTGCTGCTCTGCATGACGTTCACATTCATATAGACGTTCGAGGGGGCCCTTTGGATTCATCTTTCGGCACATTGTTTTGAAATTCAACAAATCGTCATCCAACCGGCACAGAACGTCGCGGCCGAACTCATATCGCGGGATGGCGGTGTGCCCACGGAGAAGCGGTCTCCACTTGTGCGGCCACTCTCAGTAGTACGTCCTCACGCGCATAGGCGGAAACCAGCTGAATTCCGATCGGAAGACCCGCTTCACTCCAATGCAGCGGGAGGCTGATGGCCGGCTGTCCGCTGGAGTTGAAGGCAGGGGTGAACGGTACGTAGGCAGCCGCCCTGGCCATGGGCGCCATCGGCGCAGCCGGGTCATTGGCGAACGTCCCAATGGGCACCGGCGGCTCGGCGAGGGTAGGGGAGAGCAACAGATCCCAGCCGTCGGCCCACCACTGCTGGAGGGCTCTGCGGAACTCCACGGTCGCGGCCAGTGCCAGGGCGTAGTCGACCGCGCTGACCTTCTCGGCGAACGCGACCTGCGCCGCGTTGACCGGCTCGAGATCGCCGTGGGCAAGACTCCGACCGAGTTGGGCCTCGATTCGCGATACGGACACGCCCATGTTGGTGCTCCACAGCGCAGAGAAGCGCCGACCGAAGTCGCAGTTTGCCAGTGCGGCGGGGAACGCGTGCTCGACGTGATGCCCGAGGGATTCGAGCAGCGCAGCGGCAGACCGAGCGGCCTGCCGGCACTCGTCGTGCAACGCTTCACCCAACGGGTGGGCATCGAGGAGACCGATCCGCAGGCGTCCCGGATCAACTCCGACCTCGTCGACGAACGGCCGTTGCGGTTGTGGCGCGATCACGGTGTCGCCGACGCCAGGACCATGCACCGCATCGAGCAAGGCCGCTGTGTCACGAACTGTTCGGCTGACGCACAGCTCGACGCCGAGGTTGCTCTCGTCGCGGAACGGACCGAGTGTGATCCGTCCCTGAGACGGCTTGAGGCCGACGAGCCCGCAGCACGACGCGGGAATGCGGATCGAACCGCCACCATCGCTGGCGTGAGCGAAGGGCACCATGCCGGCGGCGACCGCGGCAGCCGATCCGCCGCTCGACCCGCCGGGCGAATGATCGAGGTTCCACGGGTTGCGTGTCGGACCCCAAGCTGTCGGCTCTGTGGTCGGGAGGCTTCCGAACTCCGGGCTGTTGGTGCGGCCGGCGATGTTGAGGCCCGCATGCCGGAACCTGCTCACGAGAGTGGTGTCCGCTGGCGAGATCGGAAGTGAGTCCTTCAGCGCCTGGCACCCGTTCGTGAGCGGTTGACCGGCGTAGTGCGCCCAGAGGTCCTTCAGCAGGAACGGCACTCCTCGGAAAGGGCCGTCGGGGAGAAGTTCTGCCGCGCTGCGCGCTTCGTCGAACCAGCGAATGATCACGGCGTTCAATGACGGGTCGAGATCCTCGATCCGTTCGAGCGCGGCCTCGAGCAGTTCACTCGCCGACACCTCGCCTTTGCGAACCAAAGCTGCTTGATCGGTCGCATCCATCCATCGCGTTTCCGCTGCGAGTGTGCCCATGGGGACCTGTGTAGCACGTGCAATTAGGGTGGCGGTTCGTCGTGTCCACCCCGCCAGCCAGCCCTCCGCCAGCAACCCCCGCCCCAAGAACGCCCCCGATGACCACTCGGCAGGTGTGGCAGTCGCGCCCGGTTCGCCTGTTGCTCGTCAGCAACGGCATCCTCACCACCGGCATCGCCCTGCAGGCCACTGCACTGCTGAAGCAGGCCTATGACATCACCGGGCGCACGTCCGATCTCGGCTGGATGGGGCTTGCCGAGTTCCTGCCGATCGCGCTGCTGGTGTTGGTGACCGGTTCGGTGGCCGACCACTTCAATCGCAAGGCAATCGCGCTGGTCACGATCGGAGCCGAGGTGTTCACCTCCGGCGCGCTGATGTTCTACGCGCTGAGCAACCCCACCTCGGTCGTCCCGCTCTTCGGGATCGCATTCGCGTTCGGGATCGCCCGCGCATTTCAGGCACCGGCGACGCGTTCGATGCCACCGATGGTCGCGCCGGTGGGCGAACTTCCGAAAGTGATCGCGCTCTACTCAGCCGTCTGGACCGGATCGATCATCGTCGGTCCGGCAATCGGCGGATTCCTGTACGCGATCGACCCGTGGGTGGCGTACCTGGTTTCGACCGCGTTGATCCTGATCAGCGCGATCGTGCTGTCGTTCCAGACGTTCGTGCGTGAGCCGCTTCCGCCCGATCCCGAGAATCGACCGACGCTTCGAACCGCGGTCGAAGGTCTGCTGTTCATACGCCGTACGCCTGTGTTGCTGGCGGCCATCGCACTCGATCTGTTCGCCGTCCTCTTCGGGGGTGCAGTCGCCTTGATCCCAGTGATCGCCAAGGACCGGCTGGGAGTTGGTGACGTCGCCTACGGCTGGCTGCGTGCCGCGCCCGGTTTCGGGGCCGCGGCGATGGCGCTGGTGCTGGCGGCACGTCCAATCCGGCGACATGTCGGCAACACCTTGCTGATGGTCGTTGCCGTGTTCGGTTTCGGTACCGTCGTGCTCGGTGTGACACGCAACTACGTGCTCGCCTTCCTGGCCCTCGTGGTGCTCTCGGCTGCCGACATGGTCAGCGTGTTCATCCGTGTTTCGCTGGTGCCGATGGTGACTCCCGACGAGAAGCGCGGCAGAGTGCTGGCTGTCGAGTCCGTCTTCATCGGAGCGTCCAACGAACTCGGCGCGTTCGAGAGTGGCATGGTCGCGCAGGCGTTCGGCACCTCGGCCACCGTCATCGGCGGGGGCGTGGCCACTCTTGCGGTCGTCGGCGTCTGGTGGTTCGCGTTTCCGTCGTTGCGCACGATCGATCGCTTCGAGGAACTGGAGCGGAGTGACTCGACCGAGTCACGATGAAGGTCATCAACCAGGCGCTGCGTTGTTGATGTCGTTGGGCAGCTCGCCGAATGACGTCAAGACGGAACGAACGGCCGCGTTGTCCACGCCGGTGATCAGCGGTGTGGCGGCCGATGTGGAGATGTTCCAGATCCACAGATCGCTCGGTCCGGTGCAGCCTGTAGCGCGCACCGAAAGCACCAACTGTTGTCCATCGAGCCAGCCGACCGGTTCGGTCGACAGCGCTGCGAACGCGGCCGGCTGGTCGACCACCCCTACCGCGCCGGAGATCTGTGTTCTCGTGAGCCCGTTGCAGGCACCCAGTCGCCAGCCGATCGGTGCCGCCGCGGTCGCCCCGACGGTCAGTCTGGCAACGGGTTCCGTCACCTGCGTCACGTCGGTCAACGTCAGAGCCGGCAGATCGAGAGAGTGAACGTGGAACGTTCCGTTGCCGTGATCGTGGATGAAGTAAACGCGCGTCCCGGAGGGATCGGCGGCGATCTCGGTGATGACCGTCGTCGGTTGGTCGAGTTGGGCGATCAGGCGCGGGTTCTCACCCCGATTGCCTGCGAGGAACAACCCTGCCGTGCCGTCGGCCGCCTGCCCGGCTGCGAAGATGTTCCTACCGGCAGGGTGGTACCAGGCGACATCGGTTCGCTCGAGGAAGCTGATGTCCGTGCGGGTTTCAGGTTGGCCGGCCGTGCGCCACAAGAGGTGGTTATCGGCAACCGCTGGCGCGATCAGTGCCTTTCCCGTGGGAAACGACCACGACACTCTCGTATTGGTTGCGAAATAGCCACTGGGCAACGCCTGAGTGCCATCGAACACCGTCACGGAGTTGAGCAGCACACGATCGCCCGCCGGCGACCACTGCAGAGGCCCGACATTGTCGAGGGTCAGCTCCGAGAGGCATCCGCTGGTACCGCTACCCGGGTTGATGCTGTAGAGCCGGGTACCGATCTCGAAGGTCACCTCAGCGGTCGCGACGGGTGGGGAGAACACGCACGCACCCGCGGGCAGGGGGATAGTGCTGGTGGCGATGGCCACTGGTGAGGCTGTGGTCGTTGCAACAATGGTCGACGTCGTCGGTGGGACCGTGTTGCTCGGTGTGCCGAGTGGCGGCAGTGTCTCCGTGCTGGTCACACCCTCGTCGACGCTGCACGAAGCAACCAGCATCGCCAGGCCGACTGCGACGCACGCCAAGGGCTTCATGACGCCCAACGGTAGATCTCCCGTGACAGGCTGGCGCACAATGCCTGCGTTGCGGAACACAATCGTCGCCTGCGCGGTGATGGCTGGGTGCTCGACCAGTGCCGCGACATCGGCCACTACCGAACCCGCCGCGAAGTCCGCGGCCACCACTACCGAGGTCGCAGTTCCGTCGACGACAGAGGCCGCGACCTCCACGACGACCTCGACGACGATCCCTCGACCGTTGACCTACGTGTTCCCGTTCACCGACAAGAAGGTCAGCTACGCCCGCAGTCACCACGACTACCCGGCGAGTGACGTCTTCGGCTGCGGAGCGACCGCCGTGGCGCCGGTTCGCGGCAAGATCGAAGAGACGCGCGCCGTTGATCCGTGGGTGCCGAAGGTCGACGACCCGGCGACCCGGGGCGGAAAATACGTGTCGATGGTGGGCGACGACGGAGTGCGCTACTACTTCGCCCATCTCGACTCGGTGGCCGTACAGGCGGGTGACACCGTCGAGGCGGGCGACCAGTTGGGCATCATGGGCCGGACCGGGAACGCCCGAAAGTCCGCATGCCACACGCACTTCGGCATCTCGTGGCCGTGTGCCGGCAGCGAGTGGGCAGTACGCCGAGGTGAGATCTGGCCGTGGAAGTACCTGGACGCGTGGAAGAAGGGCGAGCAGTTGTCGCCTGTCGCTGAGGTCGCCGCGGCAGAGGCAGCGAATCCCGACGCGTGCAACCTGGCGATGCTGGCACCGAGCGCCGACAACGCGTAGCTCCTCGCGGCGTTACGCCTTCGAGATCAGCAACCAGAGGGCCGCGGGGATCAGGACCCAGGCGAGCACCAGCAACACGATCGCGTACACGGCGAAGGTGTACGAATCGTCCTTCGGAGGATTGCCACAGGCGCCGATGGTCTCGAACAGCGCCTTGATCGGTTGGTCGGTCGACAGCCGGATCCGACGACGGGCAACGCCGGCCGCGTAGAGCGCAGCCCAGGCGAGGCCGGCAAAGACCAGTGCGAGCACGACGGCGAACACGAGGATGCCGACGATCCCGCTGATCGCCCACCCGAAGAACGCCCGCAGCCCCGAGACGACCGTCGACAGGATCGCCCCGCCGAGCAGGAACGTGGGCAGGCCCAGCTGGTTCCCCTTGAACCCCTGCTCGACCTGGACCGCATTGATCCGCGCCCGTCGAAGAATCACATGTTCGCGGCTGCCCCATTCGGAGTTGGCTTCTCGGCGTTCATAGAGCTTGCGCAGCCTGGTGACGAGACGGTTCTGGTAGCCCTTCACGATCCATCTGGTCATCTGTTGGACGACATAACCAGCGACGGGTGTTAGCGGCCCGAGGCGCGGCATCTTTGGTGGCCGCGCACCATTGCGATCGAGCACCTCCAAAGA
>JANMMQ010000139.1:0-5174 GCA_031373465.1 Ilumatobacteraceae bacterium
CACGCAGGCGGCATGGAGGCCATCAACCTCAAGCTGAACCGCGTCGGTGGCCTGACCAATGCGAAGTTGATCCGCGACGTGGCTGTCGAGTTGGGCATCCGGCTGACGATCGAAGACAGCTGGGGCGGTGATCTCACGTCCGCGGCAGTCAGTCATCTCGGCGCGAGCACGCCGGAGCATGCGCTGTTCGCCGTTTCGTTCATGAACGACTGGACCGACAACCACCTCGCCGGATACCAGCCACGGTCGACGGACGGCCGCGGATCGGCGCCAATTGCACCCGGTCTCGGCGTCACGGTCGATACCACGGTGCTCGGCGCGCCCGTCGCCATGTGGCCGTGACATCACTGACATCACTACAGGACGTTGCTAGACGATGTTGTGCTCAGGCCGGGTCTCGCCGGCGAAGCGGGCGACGTCGAAGCCGCTGACGTCAACCGCCGGGGTGTGGCCAAGCACCAGGTCGCGCAACACCTCTCCGACAGCGGGCCCGAGCAGGAACCCGTGACCGGAAAATCCCGTCGCGTAGAGGAACCGCGAGGTACCCGGAACCTCACCGATCAAGGCGTTGTGATCGGGAGTCGTTTCGTAGAAGCCGTGCCAGCCGCCGGCAATGCCTACCTCGAGCAGCGCAGGCGCACGATGGGCAACGACATCGCCGACGCACTCGAGCCAATCCGGCCGCATCGGCGCGTCGAAACCGGGCGGCTGATCGGGATCGGCCATGCCGAACAGCAGGCCGGGACCCTCGGTGTGGAAGTAGAAGCCGGTGGTGAAGTCGATCGTCATCGGCACTCTGGCCGGCCGAGCGGGCATCGGCTCGGTGTACCAGATGGGCCGTGCGACGGGTTTTACGGGCAGGTCGACGCCGACCATCGCGGCGATGCTCGGGGACCACGCGCCGGCGACACAGATGACCGTTTGGGTCGACACCGTTCCTCGAGTCGTTTGCACACCGGTGATCTCGCCATCGGCAACGTCGATTCCGGTCACGGCGCACTGCGTCGCGATCGTCACTCCCATCGCTCGCGCCGCGGTTGCGTAACCCAACACCACGGCGTCAGGTGTTGCATGCCCGTCGCGATTGCAGAACGACGCTGCCAGCACATCTTCGACGTTGGCCAGCGTCGACAACCGACCGGCCTCCTCGGCAGAGATCATCCGGCTGCTCACACCCATGGAGTTCTGTAGCGCGGTGTTCTTCTCGAACACCGCGACATCGGCGGGGTCCGTCAGCAGGAACAGATATCCGACCTGTTGCAACCCGATTTCTGCGCCGGGTCGTTGACCGAAGCGCTCGAACGCGTCCATCGACCGCAGGGCAAGGGCGATGTTGATCTCGTCGGAGAACTGCAGACGCACGCCGCCAGCCGACTTCGAAGTCGATCCGCAGGACAGCTGGTCTGCCTCGAGCAGCACCACGTCGGTGACACCGCCCTCGGCGAGGTGAAAGGCCGCGCTGGTGCCCATCACGCCGCCGCCGATGATCACCACCTCGGCGCGATCGGGAAGCGATCGGTCCAACGCCATACAGTCTCTGAGTGTGACCGATCAGCCCGCTCCGATCCAACCCGTCGCAGGGACTGTGATGCCGCGCTATGCCGGATCTTCGGCCTTCGCCCGCCTGCCCGAGCTGCGCGATCTCGAGCGCTGCGACATCGCGATCCTCGGGGCACCCTTCGATGGTGGCGTCAGCTTCCGTCCCGGTGCTCGATTCGGACCGATGGCGGTGCGCCAGGCGTCGAGAGCCCTCCGGCCGCAGTACCACCCAGGGTTCGATGTGCAACCGTTCGCCAACCTGCAGTTCGCCGACGCCGGCGACGTTGCTTGCAACCCGTATTCGATACCCGAGTCCTTGGCCGCGATCGAGGCGAGGGCCGGCGAACTGCTCGGCGCTGCGGACGGTCCTCATCCAGTCCAGGGATTGATCACCATCGGCGGTGACCACACCATCGCCTACGCATTGCTGAAGGCCGTGCACCGCCGGTTCGGCAAGGTCGCCCTGGTGCACTTCGATGCGCATCTCGATACCTGGGACAGCTACTTCGGCGAGCGCTTCACCCATGGCACTCCATTTCGCCGCGCCGCTGAGGAGGGGCTGTTCGACACAGAGGCATCGATGCACGTCGGCATCCGTGGACCGATCTACGCGCCCTCGGATTATGTCGAAGATGCAGCATTGGGGTTCTCCATGATCACCTGCGACGAGATTCAGCGACTGGGCGTCGACGAGGTCACACAGCGGATCCGCAGCCGAGTCGGAGATCGTCCGCTGTACCTGTCGATAGACATCGACGTCCTCGATCCGGCGCACGCGCCGGGCACTGGCACGCCGGAAATCGCGGGCATGACCACTCGCGAGCTGGTGATGATCCTGCGCGGTCTGGCGGGCATGAACCTGGTCGCCGGTGATGTCGTCGAGGTGGCTCCAGCGTACGACCATGCCGAGATCACGTCGCTCGCCGCGGCGAGCACGGTCTTCGAGTTGGCTTGCCTAATGGCAGTCGAGAAACGCTGAGTGAGACCTCTCGGGGCAATCGCGATCACGGTGACGGCTTTACTTGCCGCGCTGTCGGTCCCACCATGTCCTGCAACGGCCAGTTGCGTTGCGCCAGCCGTGAGGTTCAAACCCACCAGAGTTGCGAGAGGCGGCGTGCTGACCATCACCGGTCAGTACTTCGGCGACGACTGTCTCGACACCGGCACACTGCCCCAAGGCGTCGGCCAATTGGGAAACCCACTGACCGGCCTCGTCGTTGTGATCGACCAAGGAACGCGTGAGTTCGTGGTGGCCAACGGATCGGCGGGCAGCGACTATGCATTCAAGGTCGACGTGGTGGTTCCTTCCGGTTTGGAACCGGGCGACGCCTCGATCAACGTCCTCGGTGTCGGCGATGCGCGCCTGACCACGGACACTCCGCTCGTGATCGCGAATGCAGCACCCATCGGCTCTACCGACACCACAGTTGCAACGTTCGGTCCACCGACGACACCAGTCGCAGAGCCGCCGGGATCCGCTGCGCCGCTTGTGCTCCCCGGCGAAATACCCGACGACCCGGTGGCGACAGCACCGCCGTTGTCGGCGGTTCCCATCGTGGAAAACAGCAACAACCGCGACCTGCAACGCGCCATCGGCGTCGGGGTAGCCGGTGTCGTCGCGATCGGGGCTATCGCATTCGCCGTTTGGAGCCGGTCGCGCCGACTCCGGGATTGACGATCAGTCCTCGCCGAGATACGCCTTGCGAACCTCGTCGTTGTGGGCCAACTCCTTCGCAGGTCCTTCGAGTGTGATCTGGCCGGTCTCCAACACGTACCCGTGGTCGGCGATGCTGAGGGCCACCAACGCGTTCTGCTCCACGAGCAGAACGGTGGTGCCTTGCTCGTTGACCTTGCGGATGGTCTCGAAGACCTGTTCGACCAAGACCGGCGCCAAGCCCATGGACGGCTCGTCGAGCAGCAGCAGTCGAGGCCGAGCCATGAGAGCGCGGCCCATGGCCAGCATCTGCTGCTCGCCACCCGACAACGTTCCGGACTTCTGAACGAGCCGCTCCTTCAGCCGCGGGAAGAGGTCGAAAACTCGTTCCATGTCGGCGGCGATCTCGGCCTTGTCATTGCGCAGGAACGCACCGAGCTGGAGATTCTCGGTCACGGTCATGCGCGGAAAGATGCGGCGCCCCTCGGGGCTCTGGGCGATGCCGCGCTGAGCGACCTCGTGGCCCTTCAGGCCCGAGACCTTCTTGCCTTCGAAATGCACCTCGCCGCGCTTTGGCTTCAGCAGACCGGAGATGGTGCGCATCGTTGTCGACTTACCGGCTCCATTTCCGCCGATCAGCGTGACGATCTCGCCCGGATAGACGGTCAGCGAGATCCCCTTGACCGCGGCGATGTTGCCGTAGAAGACGTGGATGTCGTCGACGGTCAGCATCGGGTCGCGCCCTGCAGCACGTGCCGACGGTGGAGCCAGGTCGATGGATGTCATGCTGCACCTTCCGTTGCGGCTTTGCCGAGGTAGGCCTCGATCACGCGATGGTCGGCGCGGATCTCGGCTGGGGTGCCCTCAGCGATCTTGGCGCCGTACTCGAGCACGGTGATCCGTTCCGCCGTACCCATGACGACCTTCATGTCGTGCTCGATCAGCAGGATCGTGATCTGTCGCTCGTCGCGCACGCGGTGGACGAACGCGGTGAACGCCGCCGATTCCTGCGGGTTCATCCCGGCCGTCGGCTCGTCGAGCAGCAGGAGCTTTGGACGCAGGGCCAAGGCCCGCGCAACTTCCAGGCGACGCTGATCACCGTACGGAAGGTTCTTGGCGAACTCTTCGTCTGTGCCGCCGATGCCGACGAAGTCGAGCAGCTCCTTGGCGGTGTTGCGGGCGTCGCGCTCTTCGTGACGCTGTTTGGGCAACCTCAGGATGGTGGAGGCCACCCCACTGCGCAGGTGCGGATGCATTGCCACCATCACGTTCTCTGCGGCGGTCATCGCGCCGAACAGGCGAATGTTCTGGAAGGTCCTGGCCATGCCGCGCGCAGCAATGGTGTGCGGCGGAACACCCAACACGGAGCGGCCGTCGAAGTCGACGTGTCCCTGAGTCGGTGTGTACAAGCCGGTGAGCACGTTGAAGAACGTGGTCTTGCCAGCACCGTTGGGTCCGATCAGGGCGACGATCGCGCCGACCGGAATGTTGAAGTCGACATCGTTGACGGCGATGAGCCCGCCGAATCGGACGCGAACCTCGCGGGCGTCGAGCAGTAGTTCGGTCATGCGTCGGTCCCCCCGACTCTCAGAACGGGGTGGTCATCCAGGATCTCGTCCTGGCTTTGCAGCACCTGTTGATCGGCTTTCTTCACCTGTTTCGATCGGGCTGCAGGGATGAACCCGTCGGGGCGGAACAGCATCATCAGCACCAGCACGAGCCCGAACAAACCGAACTGCAGATTGACGAAGTTGAAGTCGGTGCCAGCCGCGCTGTTGACCTTGCCGCCGATGTAGGTCAGCCCGGTGTAGTTGAACAAGGTGATCACGACGGCGCCGAGAATCGCACCCCACACGTTGCCCATGCCGCCCAGGATCACTGCGCACAAGACGATGATCGAGAAGGCAAAGGTGAAGGTGTCGACGTTGACGGTTCCGACGATGGTTGCGTAGAAGGCCCCACCCACGCCGCCTGCCACTGC
>JANMMQ010000170.1:0-2130 GCA_031373465.1 Ilumatobacteraceae bacterium
GACGAACAGGCTGCGCTTGTCCTTCGGAACCGGGATGACGACGGCGATGTCATTGCGAACCTTCTCCCACGGCACGGTGAGGTGCACACCCTTGGCCGGGCGGATCGAGTCGGGGTCGGCACCCTCGTCGAGCGTTCGCACCTCGTCGCTCCACACACCTGTCGCGTTGACGACGACCTTGGCGCGCACGGTGATCAACCGGCCTCCCGCGTCGACGACCGCCCCCGAGGTATGGCCGTCATCGCCTTTGGTGAGCTCGACCACGCGACACCTGTTGACCACGACAGCGCCGTGAAGCGCCGCTGTGCGCGCAACGGTGAGGCACAGGCGGGCGTCGTCGACAGTGGCATCGAAGTAGAGGTATGCCGAGGCGAGGCGCTCCTTGGGCATGGTCGGGAGGTGGGCGAACGCTGCATCCTTCTTCAAGCGACGGTGGATCTTGCCGATCCGCCATCCGCCGGTGAGGTCGTACATCCACATTGCCGACCCCATCGCCCTGGCGATCTTGCGGGAGACCACGCCGTCCCTGGTGAGGATCGGGATCATGAAGGGGAGCACCTTGACGAGGTGGGGGGCGTTCTTGCACAGCCGCTCGCGCTCGCGTAGCGCCTGGTAGACGAGCCGGATCTCTCCCTGCTGCAAGTAGCGCAGGCCGCCGTGCACGAGCTTCGAGCTCTTCGACGACGTTCCGGACGCAAGGTCGTCGCGCTCGACCAGGGCGGTGCGCAGGCCGCGGGCGGCGGCGTCGAGGGCGACACCAGTGCCTGTGATCCCGCCACCGATCACGAGGACATCGAACGACTCGGCCTCCAATCGGTCAAGCATGTCATTGCGTCGAAACGGGATCGCAGGAGGCATCGGGAACATCCTAGGGACAAGTTTCGTCCCTGCCTGTGCCCTGCTTTGGCGGCTAATCTGGTCGTCTGTCGGGTGTCTGCCAGCGCTGCGCCAACCCACGAACCGAAGGAACAGGGAGCAAGCATCATGAGGCTCGAAGGCACCAAGACCCACGAGAACTTGAAAGAGGCCTTCGCCGCCGAGAGTCAGGCCAATCGGCGTTACGTGTGGTTCGCCCAAATAGCTGATGTCGAGGGCTATCCCGACACCTCCGCGCTCTTCCGTTCGGTTGCCGAGGGCGAGACCGGTCACGCTTTTGGACACCTCGAATATCTCGCCCAGGTCGGCGATCCCGTCACGGGCGAGTCGATCGGCGATTCCGCAGACAACCTGCGCTCGGCGGTCGCCAGCGAGACCTATGAGTACACGCAGATGTACCCGGGCTTCGCGAAGACCGCTCGCGAGGAAGGGTTCACCGAAGTCGCCGACTGGTTCGAGACGCTCGCCCGCGCGGAGAAGAGCCACGCCGGCCGCTTCCAGCAGGGCCTCGACAGCATCAGTTGAGCTCGCGTAATCGTTCCCGCCGCAAATGACCATCACCTACGACCCCAAGCACCCCAAGTACTTCGGCGAGGCAGACGTCCGCCAGGAGATGACCCGGGTCTTCGATCTGTGTCACGGTTGCCGGCTTTGCTTCAAGTTCTGCACCTCGTTCCCAACGCTGTTCGAGATGATCGATCGTCACGGCGATCAGGACGCCGGCCGATTGACACCGGCGCAACAGGACCAGGTGGTCGACGAGTGCTTCCAATGCAAGCTCTGCTACATCAACTGCCCGTACATCCCCGAGCTGCATGAGTGGGCGATCGATTTCCCGAGGCTGATGCTGCGCGCCGATGCCATGCGCCACGCCACAGGGCAGTTCAGCATTCGTTCGCGGGTGACCGACACGCTCATGGGGCACACGGATCTGATTGGCAAGGCCGCCACGCTCGCGGCGCCGGCCGCCAACAAGATGATCGGGGCCAAGCAGGGCTCTGTCGTTCGCAAGGCGATGGAGGTGGCGACGGGCGTGTCGAGCGTGCGCCTGTTGCCGCCGTACGCCCGACAGCGCTTTTCGACCTGGTTCAAACGGCGCCCACGGGTGCGCGCGAACAAGCGGCAGGGTCGCGTGGCGATCTTCCCGACGTGCCTGGTGGAGTACCAACAGCCGTCGATCGGCCACGACCTCGTGAAGGTGTATGAACGCAACGGCATCGAGTGCACGCTCGCCGACGGTGCAGGATGTTGCGG
>JANMMQ010000232.1:0-6306 GCA_031373465.1 Ilumatobacteraceae bacterium
ACCGAGCACGACGTCGAAGCCATCATCAAGTTCAGCGAGCAGGTAGCCGACGAGGATGCCCGCGTGTGCGAACACGTGCAGCGCAACCTGAACGCCGGCAACTACGACGTCGGTGTGCTCAGCCCGAAGTGGGAAGAGGGCATCCGCGTCTTCCACGAGCTCGTCCGCGAAGCGGTCGGGCCGATCATCTGACCGACCCGACAGCGCGCGCCGGCGACTTGCTATTCGTCTTCGGTGATCAGTGTCGGGTGGCGCCGCTCCTCGTTGGTGAGATACAGCACGACGGCGAGGATCGCAGCGAGGAAGATAAGGCTGGTCACGGTGGTACCGAGACCGAGGCCCGCCTGCGTGCCGGGATCTGCATCCTCGGCGATCGTCTTGGGCTGCGACAACAGGTCGCCGATCGAGGCGCCGAGCGGACGAGTCAGCACGTAGGCCGCCCAGAAGGCCAGCACCGCGTTGAGCTGGAACTTCAGGTGGGCGACAGCGATCACGACGATCAGACCGGCGAACAGGAGCGCCGACTTGGAGTACCCGAGGCTGTACTTCTCAGCGATCAGATCCCCGGCAGCGGTGCCGAGTGCAAAGGTGAACAGGATCGCCAGCCAGTAGAACGCCTCTCGTTTGGCGGTGTGGATCGAGTGGATGGAGAGCGTATTTTCGCTTGCGTACCACACTCCGAACGAGGTGAGCATCGCGATGGCGAAGATGATGGTGCTGGTGGTCAACGACACGTGGAAGTTCTCGACCATGTTGTCGGTGATGAGAGTTCCGACGACGCTGATCAAAACGACGGTGACCCAGTAGATCGACGGAACGTACTTCGGGGCACGGAACTGCATGATCAACGCGACGGCGAGAAGGCCAGTCATCACAGCCGTCGTTGTGTTGAGGCTGCCACCGAGTTTGCCGTTGATGTAGTCGGCGAATGTCTCTCCGACAGTCGTGCACAAAACCTTGATGATCCAAAAGAAGATCGTGACTTCGGGGACTTTGCTCAGCAGTTTCTTGTAGTCGACCGATGCCTTGGTTGTCGTTTGGGACAGCGTCATTCAGTTCCTTTGCGGTTGTGGATGGCAAGCATTGCGCGGACCGGGTAAGGCGCACGGTCGAAACAGTTCAACTGGGAGTAAATCGTTCGCGGTTCATTCCGGTAGCGAATCGTCAGCGATCGGACGCGCAAGGGCCCTGGATGCGTTGCCCCATTCAGGGCCCGCGCAGGTGAGATCAGCCTGTCGTCGTTGGAGTTGCACCCAGAGCCGCGTCGTTCGCAGCCTCTTGAGCAACCCGCTCAGGTGATTCGGCAGCCTCGTGGGCCGCGTCGGTGTTGGAGTGGTGGTTTCCACCACCGAAGCCGCCCTGACCGGCGGTCTCAGCGGCCTCGCGGTCGGCAGATTCCGTCGCCTCGTGGGTCGGGTCGCTGTTGCTCTGGTCCACGCCTGTGCCGGCTGCGGGGGCCGCTGGATCGACTGGTGTCGTCACAGCGGGGTCGGTCGGTGTAGTCGTTCCGGTAGCGGCATTTGCAATGCCGACGCCGCCGATCGCCGCACCGACAACGAGTCCGATCGTGGCAAGTTGTCTGCGACCAAGAGAGAATTTCATGTTGACCTGCTTTCGTGGACCAGGGGAGTCCGGGTCCACTCATCACACTCCTCGATCGTTAGGTGCGACGGAACAACAAGTGAGAACGTGACGTGAGTTTGGTAAATCCGCTGTGATCACAAATCTCGGACGAGCTCGATGAATGTGGTGCCGGCATTGAGCGGGATCGCCTGACCTGTCGCGGTCTCGACGAACTGGAGGGGGTCATACGGTGTTGCTCTGGACCAGATGGCTGCGATTGCCTTGCCATTCCGGTGCACGACCGCGACTCCGGTTCCGATTGTGATCGGTGTCGGCGACCGCGCGTCGACAGGCGATGGGACGTAGACGGTGGAGACCTCGACGACATTGCGCGCCGAGATCTGTGAGCCTGCCGCGGCGAGGTGCGCCTGACCGTCCTGCGACCGCAGGTACGTTGCTGTGACGCCGTCCCACGTCCAATCGACGGTGACGCCATCCATCGCGATCGTGAATGTCGTATCCGCATGCGCGGCCCCGCCGGCTGGCGGCGTCCACGCAGCCTTGATCGTCCAGAGGGGGCGGGCGGGGCCGGCATCGATGGAACTGGTGACCGCGCAAATAGGGTCGAGCAACAGGTTGTGGGGGCCAGGCCGGTCGGCGGTGCGGAAGTAGCAGGGATTGCGTTGCGACGTGAAGTCGACGAACACGCCGGAGTTCGTTGCGGAGTTGATCCACTGGGTCACACCGGGGTTTGCACCGGAGTAGGCGAAGATCGGCCGGTTCATGCCCGAGAGCAGATCGAGGTCACCGATCCGCGCAGAACGAACCGGACCGACAACTTCTGGCAGTTGCGTGTGGAACAGTGCAACGAAGCGGGTGATCCCTTCGACGTTCTCTTCGATGACCGCATCGGCTTCTTCGAGGCCCCACTGCGGCCGGGCGACCCCGTAGTTGTCGATCTTGACGGCCAGGATCGGTCGGTGTGTCACCGTGGCGTCCGCCGGCAGACCGGTGAGTGCCGCGACACCGTCGAGCGCCGGCAGCGGCTGGTAGGGCGGCCACACGGGCACTTCGATGGGGCTGAGCGGACCCCCTGGCGGCAGCTCGATGCGGGTGTCTGTGCGTTGGTTCGGGAACGAGCTGATGCCGACGGCGGAGACTCCGTTGATGTCGATGATCAAGGCCGCTGGGCGCAATGTGTAGAAGCACACGTCGCCGCTCTTGTCGGCTTGGACGATCAACCGGTTCGACGACACGGCCGAGACCGCGCCGTCGAAGTTGAGGTCAGATCGGGTGACGGCGCCGTTCGCGTCCGCCGGAATCCCGCTATCGCAGCCAAAGGCCGTGACGTATCCCGCCCCCACCACTTGGTCGACGGTCAGTTGACCGACGACCGTCTTGCCGCCGATCGCTTCCGGAACGGATACGCGCAGCATCCCACCTCCGGCAACACGTGGGCTCGGCAGCGTTCTGGTGTCGGTTCGCTCGTCGGCGAACGAGTTGATGCCGATGTCCGAAACTCCGTTGATGTCGACGATCAAGGCCGCTGGGCGCTGTGTGTAGAAGCAGATGTAGCCGTTGGTGTCGGCTTTGACAATCAACCGGTTGGACGACACCGGTGACGTAGCGCCGTCGAAGTTGAGGTCGGATCGGTTGACCGTTCCATCGGCGTCGGTGGGGATGCCGTCACCGCAGCCGTATGCCGTCACGAATCCCGCGGTCACCACCTGGTCGACCGTCAGTTGACCGACGACCGTCTTGCCGCCGACAGCCTCTGGAACTGACACGCGGAGCACTCCGCCGCCGGCGACACGCGTGTTCGACAGCGTGCGCGTGTCCGTGCGGCGGTTGGGAAAGGAGTTGATGCCGGTATCGAACGTCACAGCGTTGGTGTCGATGATCAGAGCTGCCGGACGCAGTGTGTAGAAGCACACGTCGCCGTTGTCGTCGGCTTTGACGATCAAGCGGTTGGACGAGACCGGTGAGACGTTTCCGTCGAAGTTGAGATCGGATCGGCTGACGGTGCCATCGGTGTTTGTCGGGATCCCCTCGTCGCAGCCGTAGGCCGTCACGAAACCTGCACCAACAACTCGATCGACGGTCAGTTGTCCGATGACCGTCTTGCCACCGAGAGCTTCGGGAACGGAGACTCGCAGCACACCGCCGGCCGCGATGCGACCATCGCCCGCCGCCGAAGCGGACCCACCCACGGTCATCACCGCGGTACCGAGCAGTAGCGCGACGATCAACGGGGTAGTCAGGCGCGCTTTCCACCTCGATCTGGCGGAGAGGCGTCGCGACCAGCACACGACGAGCACGACCGTCGACGATAACCGCGCATCCCTTCGCAATCACCGCGAGGGGTCAGCCCGCTCGTTACGTCTGGATCTGGCGTGCCCAGGAGAACGGCCCGAACGAGGTAGGGCCTTCGCCAAGTGTGCTCGTTGCATCGACGGTCAGCTTCAACCATTCGAGGGGAGTTGTGCTTCCGTGCACGACAATGCGGTGGAAGTTCGCCACGTCGTAGCCGGGTTGCATGGAGGCGACAGACACGCATGGCGCTGCCAGTTCCCAGGTGCACGATGCCGTCGGTGAGAGCGGGTTCTCCGACCGGTATACGTGAGAGTCGCCATTGATCATCAAGACCGGCCCGCCGAAAGCCTTCGTATGAGATGCCACGCTCTGCACGAACGGCTCGTAACCGGCCTGATGAGCGGCGCCTTTCTCGGGGTCCCACATGTCGGCCTGCGCGCCGATGACAACGCCTTTGGCGTGGAGCACCTTCGCTGCGAAGAACGCGCTGTCGAGCCAACGCAGATCGGCGCCTGTGCGCTCCTCGCGGGCCTGCGTCTGTCTCGAGGTCTCCGACCGTGCGCCGTACCAGACATCGGTGTCGTTGTTCGAGCCACCCGGCAGATCAATGGTCACGAACAACACGCCGTTCTGATACCAGAGCACGTTCTCGACGAACTTTCGAT
Source organism: Ilumatobacteraceae bacterium (assembly GCA_031373465.1). Classification (GTDB taxonomy): domain Bacteria; phylum Actinomycetota; class Acidimicrobiia; order Acidimicrobiales; family Ilumatobacteraceae; genus JAENVT01. Next base: position 4,542 of record JANMMQ010000232.1, read on the forward strand.
CGGACAGATGTCGACGGTCGTACGCCGCCGACTGCGAGAGGATCAGCTTCCTATGCTGTCCGAGAGTGACGTTGGGGTGCGCGAAGAAGATTGCGCGGATCAGATCGAGGTTGGCGACGGGATCACCCTTCGCGTAGTCAACGGGGTTGCCGTTGGCATCGACCACATAGTCGATCTGGCCCGTCGCCGGGTTGTATGCGCCGCCGCCTTCAGCCTTCTTGTGGCAGTCGACCGTCTCGTTGTCGCCCGGCGTGTACACGACCGGATCCTCGTATCTGGTCCACAGGTCGAACACCGTCTGGTCGTACGCCTGCGTGCAGAACTGCTTGCCCGAGTGAAGGTCGCCGATGTCCAGAACGAATGACACATCGGGATCTGCGTTGATCGAATCGATGAACGCGGGAGTCGCGATGAGCTGGCTGTCGTCGGTCGGTGACACGCCGTACGGTGAGTCGCCGTACACGGCCATGGTCAGCACATTGGAGCGTTCGTGCTGGGCGGTGCTGGTCTGCACCGGCAGCGCAATCGATGCCAATGTCACGCCCAATACCCCGACAACTGCTTTGTTCATGTCGCCTCCTGCGGTCGATTTCGCGGCACCGTAGCCACCGCCGGTTACACGGCGGTGGCCACAAGGTGTACGCCGAGTGGCGACGAGAAGAAGATCCAGCGATTGCCGAAGCCCGCTACGCACAAGGCGAGAAGACGTCGGGATGGGGAGACTCGAACTCCCGACCCCCTGCTCCCAAAGCTGAAAAGGGCCTGTTCAGGGGGTATTTTTCTGTGTTGTCGTGTGCTGTTCCGTGTTGCCCAGTGCGCTTTGCCTGGGGTGATGGGGGACCGTCCAACACGAGATGGACAGCGGCGGACCGGCCGGTGCTCAGCGGACTGATACATCTCTGATACTCCATCTGGCTGCGCCCGTTTCGTGGTGACAGGGGACATCCTCGGGTCGGTCAGGGGTGGCTGTGGCCGAGGGGTTCGACCACTCGTTTGATACCCCGGTCTGATACAGCGGGTGGGGGTTTTGAGGTCCCGTTTCAGGGTGACAGGGGACAACCGATCGGATCGGATATCTGCGTGATGGACGAGAATGCCGGCTGCACGAGGTTGCGCCCAAAGGTTTGACGGCAGCGCGCATCTCTATGCCGAGCAGATTGCCCGGTGCGACGCGTCGACGCAAGAGGGATCAGGCGCAAAGATCAACTAGCGCGTAGCCGCAGATATTGGTGTCAGATCAGCTGTCGGTGTCAGTCACCGACCGGAAGCTCGCTGCCAGCAAGACGGCACAAGAGATCAGTCCTGCAGCGACCCCGATCTCGAAGAGCAGCCAGTTGAACGCCTTGCCGGTTCCTGCGGCCTGTGGCACCTGGGTGAGGTCGCTGATGGAGCCATCGCTTGCGGCCCCGACTTTGTAGCCGAGCATAGCCCCGATGCCACCACCCAGTACAAGAAAGAGAAGCGCGTAGACCTGGAGCGTCACGTATGTGACGACTTTGGATGTCGAGTTCTTCATACGTACCGCATCGACATCCGTAAGGGCCACCTTGACCTGACATGCGGATCGGCATTTCGGCGCGCTCCCTGATTCACAATCGCACACTCCATGGGGAGTGCGCGAGATCGGCAGTTCTGGGCGGGTCGGTTCGTCGTAATGTGTGGAACGTGAAGTGCTATTGCTGCGGGGAAGAACGTGACGATTCTGTGGTGGCATCGCTGTCGTGCCATGACGAGGTCAAGGTCTGTCGCATCTGCGTCGCATGGC
>JANMMQ010000233.1:0-4357 GCA_031373465.1 Ilumatobacteraceae bacterium
GTCTCGAGTGTCAACTTCCCGGCATTGCGAACTGTCGCCAACGCGGTCGTTGCTCCCGTGTCGGCGAACGGAATCGTGTGCTTCTACGCGAACACTCCCACCGACATCGTGGTCGACGTCAATGGCTGGTTCGCGACGGGGAGGGTGTTCACCGCAGTCGGCCCGAAGCGGGTGTTCGACACGCGTTCAGGTCAGAGCCCCGACGCGTTGCGATCGATCGTCAAGACCCAGATCCCTGCGGGCGGCACGATCGAGGTGCGCCTCACCGATCTCCCCGGATTTGTCCCGGCCGACGGCGTCGGCTCCGTGTCATTGAACGTCGTCGTCGCCAATCCCGCGACGGCAGGGTTCATCACCGTGAACTCGTGCGGTGAACGTGCCCTGGTCTCGAGCGTCAACTTCGTCGCCGGTCAGACGGTTGCCAACGCGGCCTTCGCCCCGGTCTCCCCCACTGGCACCGTTTGCTTCTTCTCATCGGCGGCCACCGATCTCGTTGTCGACATCAACGGCTGGCTGAAAACGGGTTCCGGCTTCAGCGCCATCGGACCCGCCCGAGTACTCGACACTCGAGCCGGCCAGAGCCCGGATGCACTTCGCTTCGTAACGAAGGCCAAGATCGGCGGCGGCAACGTTCTCGAGGTGAAGGTCACCGATCTCGTCGGTTTTGTCCCGGCGACCGGCGTGGATGCGGTCTCGCTGAACGTGACAGCGACGAATCCCGACGCTGACGGATTCATCACCGTGTTCTCGTGCGGGGCGATGGAAGAGGTGTCGAGCCTGAACTACTCCGCCGGCACGACGGTCGCCAACGCAGTCCTTGCCCCGGTTTCACCCACAGGGACGATCTGCCTCTACAGCAACGTCCCGACCGACGTGGTCGTCGACCTCAACGGCTGGATCGCCAACGCCGCCTAGCGGTTCCCTGTTGGGTCGAGGGCTCGACGCAGTTCGTCGGGATCTCGACCCAACTCGCGCAGCATCCTGTTCGAGATCGCGTCGTCGACGTCGAGCATGCCCAGGAACAAAGCAGTCGGGTCGATTAGTTGCTTGCCCCGACGGTCAGCGTGACGCCTCGCTCGTTCGAAGGATTGCTTTGCTCGTGGGGCGACGCCCATCGCCCCGGAGAGGATCGACTTGCATCGTCGGGATGCGTCCTGGCGCCGTCGCCACGGTCCGCGAATTCTTCGTCGGCCGCCGACGCGACGGAGCGCGTCGTCACCGAAGGTCTGGCGGACCGCTGATCGAACGTCACCGAGATCGACGCCGATGGTGCGCAACAGCTCGGCGTCACGTGGCGCCATGGGACCGATGGCGGCCACGATTCGGCCTTCGAGGACTTCTGCGTCGGGCAGGAGCTCTATCCCGAGACCGGGAAGAAGTTCTCGATGCCGGGCAAACGCCACCAGCAGGTGCTCGGTGCCGAGATAACCGTGGCCGAGGTGGCGAGCCTCGTCCAGCGCGGTTCCGATGACGATTTGTGCGCTCTGGTCGCACCGATCGAACACCTCTACCTCCTCAGGCCGCGACGCACGTGATGCTTCTTGTGGACTGATTGCCGGGTGATTCCAAGGGCAGCAGCGATTGCCTGCCACGACCACCCGAGAGAGCGCGCGTTGTCGACATGCAAGTCCTCGAGCTCTTCGACGAGCCGTCGAAGGCTGGAGACTGCGGCAAGGCCCACGGCCGGGTCGCGGCTTGAGACCGCTTTGTCGAGACCGGAGAGCTGCTGCATCACGGCGTCAGCTTAGGCTGACACCTTCAACGTGTCAACCGTGGCTGACAGCCACAAGAGGCCGCAAGGATGTGAGACTGAGCCGCCTGGCGAGCCGCGTCAGCACAGGCACGACGACGATCCGCCCAGCCGCAGCGACCGCGGCACCGAGCGCCAGGCCACCGACGACGTCTGCCGGGTAGTGAGCACCGACGTACACGCGCGTGAAGGCCATCGCGACCGCGAGCACAACGGCGGCGAGGCCCCATCTCCTGTTGGTGAGGAAGAGCCCTGCCGCAACCGCACCCGCGACCGTTGCATGGTCGCTGGGAAACGCGAAGTCGGTGGTGCGAGCGACCAGCACGTGAACTCCCGACATCGCGTCGTAGGGCCGAGCCCGGTCGATTGCACCGCCGACGAGCTGACCGATGCCCAACGCGACGAGAGCCGCACCGGCGGCCCACACACTGCCCGCGACGGCCAACAGATCACCATGCTGGCGAGCTTCGAGGTAGGCCGCAAGCAACAGCACTGCGAACAGGACGATCCCGTACTTGGCATACGCGGTGAAGATCCCATGCGCCCAACCGGTGCGGTTGGCCAGCCGGTTGATCCATCTGAACAGGCTGCCGTCCATCACTGACGTCCATTTCTTCGCTCGACATCAGGTGTGGCGACCAAAGCTGTCGCGGGGGCGAGGCGATCCAGAATTCGGCGCTCAGCGGGCCAAGCCTCGACAAGTGCCTCTGGTGGGATGCGCTTCGCGGCATACCGCAATGCCAACGCAACCACCACGATGTCGTCGAGTGGACCGATGACGGGAAGGAACTCCGGGATCAGATCGATCGGTGACAGAACCCACAGACCTGCGAAGGCCACGACGTACTTGACCCGCCTCGGCACGCGCGGATCTTTGCGGAGCCGGCGCGCCGTCGTGACACACGCCGGCAGAACCGTCGCCAGGTCCTTGGCCAGGCCCGGTGGTAGCCGCCGGGCGAGAACGATCATCACGATCCACGAAACGACCACGAAGGCCACAGCGATGATCAACCAGCGCACGAGCATGTACCCGTCGAATGTAGTGGCCAACCTCGATGCTTCGTCGGCGATTCGACCCGCGATTTTTCGGGGTCAGGCGTAGGAGGGGCGATGGGAGCGGAGGTCGATCTCGACCACGCGGCCGCCGATGACTTCGACATCGCGTGACTGGTGGCCACCGAGGGCCGGCACGCTGTACCGGCCCTCGATGAGTTCGGGGTACACGGCAACGACCACGCTGTCTTTGCCGAGACTCCTTCGCCACACACCTGTGTGTACGTCCTTCGACGGATCGCGGTTCCACACGATCGGAACCTCGGTGCCTACCAACTCCTCGTAGAGATACACGACCAGTGCGCCGACATCGCCACCGATGTCGAACACGACCATGCCCCCCTTCGGCGGCCGATGCTCGTGATGGTGGTCGTGCGTGTGGGCGTGATCGCTCACAGCGCACCGACCGACAGGGGTTGCACCTCGTAACCGCTCTTGGGAATGTCGAGGAACGGGAACGTCTCGAGGTAGCTGACCGATGTCGGAGGCGTCGCACCCGATGCATCCGCGCCCGATGATCCGTCACGCAGCACGAGCGCGGCGCCATCCGGGGTGAACGCCGGGTTGACGAGCGGCACGGTGGCACCAGCGACGGCACGCAACTCGATGGCAACGATGTCGTCCTGTACGCGGCGGCCGTTGGGGAAGCCTGCAAGGTCGCCGCCGAGGATGCCGAAGATGTTGCGCTGTGCGGCCGATGTCGGTGTGATGGCAACGTTGAGCCGCAACTCATCAGCAGTCGTCGTACCGGTGAAGTTCTGGAACCCGGGGATGATGCCTGCGGGAATTCCGGTCATCAGGATCGCCAGCAGATCGGCCCGCTCGAACCCGCTTTGATTGAGGGCATCGAGGTTGGGGAACACGCCGGGATAGAGCACGGGCAGCAATCCGGCAAGCTCGGGGTGGGCGACGTAGTGAGCGAACTCGGCGTCTTCGGCCGGGCTGAGCCGGTTCCATCGATCCTTGTCGCCCATCGGGATGATCACCTCGTTGATCAGCGGATTGCCGAGGCGCGAAACCTGGACGAACGGCCCGGATTCGTGTGCTTCGTGATGGCCGTCGCGCACACGCCCCTTGCGACGGGACGCCGAGGTCCACACGCCGATCACTGCTGCAGGCGACATCGGATCCGTTGGGGTGGATCCGTCGACTGTCAGGTCGCTGATCGGAACCTCGATCGCGATCGAGTGAACGTTGGCGGCGCGCAGAGAATCCACGCCTTCGGCCGTTCCCGGCATGTTGATCAGGTGCGCCGACTGGAACGGCCGCAGCGCACCAAGGTCGAAGATCGATCCGAGATCGACGTAGAAGCCATCGAGACGCTGACCGGCGAACACCTTGATCCGGTCATGGTCGATGCTGTGTGTCGCCTGTGCAGCAAGCGCGGAGTAGTTGGATGTGGATCGCGGCCCGACGTTGCACGGAGGGCACGCAAATCCTTCGCCAAGCTTGCGCCGGCGGGCGCGACGGCCGCGCCCGGTCACCTTGGTGACCGAATAGAACTGCTTGCGATTCCAGTTCGGGCTGGCGATGTCGTCAATGGGACCGGTGTTG
>JANMMQ010000254.1:0-10182 GCA_031373465.1 Ilumatobacteraceae bacterium
TTCGTCAGCTGCAGTCGGAGGTCGTGGCGATCGTCGGCGACTGGCTGCAGGCAGGCGAGGATGGCGCCGGGTTCATGACGTCGGGCGGCACGGAGAGCATCCTGATGGCCGTCAAGGCTGCTCGTGAACGCGGGCGCAAGGAGCTCGGCGTCACTCAACCCAACGTGGTGTTGGCGGCGAGCGCCCACGCTGCCTTCGAGAAGGGCTGCTACTACTTCGGGTTGGAAAGTCGGCGCGTCGCCGTCGGAGCCGACTGGCGCGCCGACGTGAACGCGATGGGAGACGCCATCGATGCCAACACGGTTCTGCTCGTCGGTTCGGCACCGCAATATCCGCAAGGTGTGATCGATCCGATCGCAGAGATCGCGGCCCTCGCCTCCGACCGCAACATCAACTGTCACGTCGATGCGTGCATGGGCGGAGTCACCCTGACGTATATGGCTCGTCTCGGCGAAACGGTGCCGCCGTGGAACTTCGCCGTTCACGGCGTGACGAGCATCTCCGTCGACCTCCACAAGTACGGGTACACGGCGAAGGGTGCTTCGGTGATCATGCACCGCAACAAGCAGCTGCGCAGCTACCAGACCTATGTCACCGACAACTGGTTGGGTGGGATGTACGGATCATCTGGGGTCCTGGGCACCAAGGGTGGTGGTTCGATGGCGGCCGCGTGGGCCGTCATGCACTACTTCGGCGATGAGGGATACATGCGTGTGACTGCTGCAGCCCGCAAGGCATGCCTGCAGCTCGCTGCGGCGGTGCGGGCGATTCCGCAACTCGTGATCCGGGCAGAGCCACAGGCCACGTTGTTGGCGTTCGGCGCCGCCGATGAGACCGAGCTCGATGTGTTTGCTGTTGCCGACGCACTATGGCGTCGTGGGTGGTATGTCGATCGTCAGGGCCCTCCCCCGTCGTTGCACTGCACGGTCAGTGTCGTTCACGAAGGCAAGATCGAGGCGTTCGTCAACGATCTCCAGGCCAGCCTCGACGAGGTATTGCAAGCTCGGCACCGCGGCGCCCAAGGAGCGTACGGAACCGTCGATTAGGCGAAGTTGTCGAGATGGGTTTTCATCGCCATCACCAGATCGAGGAGCTCGGCAGATTCGTCGGCGTTCAACGCCTGGTCGAAATGGCGAACCATGATCTCGTCCGTGATGCCCTCGGCGTCGTCGCGAGTGGCAACGAGGTGGGCGACGTCGGGGAACGGCTCGGGCCACCCGAACTGCTGGGCGTTGCTCTCGCCACCGGAGACCAGCATCGCTTCGCGCGGGGCGATGCCCGTTGCCACCACTGCGGCGATGTGCGAACCGAGGCGAAGCTCGCGTAGGACGTGTGTCGTGAAGTAGGCCAACGCGGGCGGATCCTCGGGGCGCGGCTCGGACCGCCAGCCGGCGAACAACGGCATGCCAATCGGATCGACGGAATCGATCACATGGCGAATGAGCTCGGCCACACGCGCCGCATCCGCAAACCCGGCCAAGCGGGTGCGGCCCCATCCGGCACACGCCGCCCCGTAGCGTGCGGCCGCCGCTCGCGCGCCCTCGACGCCTGTGCCGGCGTCCCACATCTTGCGCAAGAGCGAGGGCTCGAAGAATCCGAGTGCTGATCGCACGACGTCGGCATCGACATCGCCCAGCACTCCCCCGCGACCGGCGAAGTAGTAGGCGTATCCATTCGGATACCCGGCCGACTTACCCGCACTGAGCACGTCGGGGTCGAGCATCCAGCGACCCCCGATATCACCCACGGGAGCGGCAAGCAGATGAACAGACTCTGCTGTGCTTGCCATGGGTGGAACCTAGCGAATCGTCACGGGCGACGATAGTCCGCCAGGTGGAGGAGCCGGCGTTGATGCTCCCACCGGCTGACGCAACCGCCCGCTACAGTGCATGTCGTCGACATCCCCGAGCGGGAGAGCCTTCAACGCAGCCAGCGTTGCGGCGCCGAAGGAGCAACCTCCCCGGAATCTCTCAGGCAAACGGACCGCTCGGGAAGGCAACGCTGGAAAGCAGCGGGCTCACGCCCGCTCGCCGAAGGGGAAACCCGTCCGAGGACAACCTCGGTGCGGAGAAGCTCTCAGGCACAAATGACAGCTGGGGAAAATCTGAATCTGCGATCCCCAGGGAGTAGTCATCATGCGAGCACACCTCGACGAGTTGATCGATGCGGGCGAGTTCACGCGCCGCCACACTGCGCCGACGGCTGACGAACGACGGCGGATGCTCGATGAGATCGGCGAAGAGTCGATCGAGTCCTTGATGGACCACACGGTGCCGGCTTCGATCCGGATGGCCGGCAGCCTCGCCTTGGACGCGCCGCGATCGCCCGAGTCGGTGTTGGGCGAGCTCCGCCGGCTGGCCGACCAGAACGTCTCGCGCACGAGCCTCATCGGCATGGGCTACTACGGCACCATCACTCCCCCGGTGATCGTCCGCAACGTGCTCGAGTCCCCGGCGTGGTACACGGCCTACACGCCGTACCAGCCCGAGATCAGCCAAGGAAGGCTCGAGGCGCTCTTGAACTTTCAGACGATGGTCGCCGAGCTCACCGGGTTCGATCTGGCCAACGCCTCACTGCTCGACGAGGCCACCGCCGCAGCTGAGGCCATGACGATGTGCCGGCGGTTGTCGAAGTCCGACAGCCACCGATTCGTCGTGCACCCTGACACGCATCCGCAGACGATCGCCGTGCTGGCGACGCGGGCCGAGCCCGTCGGTATCGAGCTGGTCGTCGGCGGCGTCGACGAGGTCGCCCACGGCTGCTTCGGGGCCCTGTTCAGCCTGCCGACGTCGAGCGGCGTTGTCATCGACTGGGCCAAGGCGATCGCGTCGGTGCACCACGTCGGCGGGCTAGCGGTTGTCGCAACGGATCTCATGGCGTGCATGCTCACCCCGCCACCGGCGCACCTCGGCGCCGACATCGCCATCGGTTCGGCACAACGCTTCGGAGTGTCCATGGGCTTCGGAGGCCCGCACGCGGCCTTCATCGCCAGCTCGGAATCGATCGCCCGCGCCCTTCCCGGTCGGCTGGTCGGTGTCAGCACCGACACCGAAGGCCGCCCGGCGATGCGGCTGGCGCTGCAGACCCGCGAGCAGCACATCCGCCGCGAGAAGGCCACCTCCAACATCTGTACCGCACAGGTCTTGCTGGCCAACATCGCCGGCTTCTACGCCGCCTGGCACGGGCCGGAGGGCCTGCGCAGGATTGCCGAACGGATCCATCGACTCACTTCGATGGCTGCCGCGTCCCTGCGTTCGGCAGGATTCGAACTGGTCAACGACACGTGGTTCGACACGTTGCAGGTTCGCTGCGACGCAGTGAGGGTGCTGGCCGATGCCGCTGAGGTTGGCCTCGACCTGCGGTTCGTCGACGATGCCACCATCGGCTTCAGCCTCGACGAGACCTCGACGACCACGACCTTGACGACGTTGCTCAGCGTGTTCGGGGTCGGCGCCGACCTACTGGACACCGGGATCGAAGGTCTGCCGCGTCGGCGCACGGACGAGTTCCTGACTCAATCCGTCTTCTCCCGGTATCACACCGAGCACGAGATGCTCCGCTATTTGCGTCGGCTCTCCGACAAGGACCTTGCCCTCGATCGCACGATGATCCCGTTGGGCTCCTGCACGATGAAGCTCAACGCAACCGTCGAGATGGAACCACTGACGTGGCCGGGATTGGCCGACATGCACCCGTTCACACCGGAGGAATCGACCGTCGGGATCCGCACGATGATCGCCCAGCTCGAGGCCATGTTGGTGGCGATCACCGGTTACGACGCAGTCAGCCTGCAACCGAACGCCGGAAGTCAAGGCGAGTTCGCCGGCCTCCTCGCAATCCATGCGTACCACCGCAGCCGAGGCGATACCGGCAGGGATGTCTGCCTGATCCCGTCCAGCGCGCACGGCACCAACGCCGCCAGCGCAGTGATGGCCGGCCTCAAGGTCGTCGTCGTGCGCTGCGACGATGATGGCAACATCGACCTCGCCGACCTCGAGTCGAAGGCGACTGCGGCAGGCGATTCGCTGGCCGCGATGATGGTTACCTATCCCTCCACCCACGGTGTGTTCGAAGCGCACATCGGCGAGCTGTGCCAGATCGTCCATCGTCATGGCGGTCAGGTCTACGTCGACGGTGCCAACCTCAACGCGATGGTCGGCTTGGCGCAGCCCGGTAAGTTCGGCGCCGACGTCAGCCACCTGAACCTGCACAAGACCTTCTGCATCCCGCACGGCGGTGGCGGTCCAGGTGTGGGTCCCGTCGCCGTTCGCGCCCACCTTGCCGAGTTCTTGCCGGCCCATCCGCTGGCATCCGCGGGTCGACCCGTTGGCGCCGTGTCCGCCGCCCCGTTCGGGTCGGCCAGCATCCTGGCCATCTCGTGGGTCTACATCGCCCTGATGGGGGCCAGCGGGTTGGCCGATGCCAGTGCGATGGCCGTGCTCAACGCGAACTACATCGCCACACGCCTTGAGCCGCATTTTCCCGTGCTGTACACCGGCGAGCACGGCCGCGTCGGCCACGAGTGCATCATCGATCTGCGACCGATCACGAAGGCAACTGGTGTAACGGTCGACGACGTCGCCAAGCGTCTGATCGACTACGGGTTCCACGCGCCGACGATGAGCTTCCCGGTCTCGGGGACGTTGATGATCGAGCCGACGGAGAGCGAGTCGCTCAACGAGCTCGATCGGTTCTGTTCGGCGATGATCGCGATCAGGCACGAGATCGACGAGATCGCCTCAGGGACGTGGGAGCTGGACGCCAGCCCGTTGCGTAATGCTCCACATACCGCAGAAGACCTGATCGGCGAATGGAAACGGCCGTACGACCGCCAGCTGGGCGCATACCCGGTTGCCGCACTCCGGGCGTCCAAGTACTTCCCGCCGGTGTCGCGCATCGATGCTGCCTATGGCGATCGCAACCTGCTCTGCAGCTGCGAGCCCCTCGAGGTGCTCGCCGCCAGCTCTTGACCGGCGCGCTCGAGCACAGGACAGCTACGGTTCGACCATGGCGCAAAACACTCCCCCGGGGATCGGCGACCTCTTCAATCTGTTCGGCGGAGCCAACCCGTTCGGTGCCGTCACCAAGTCGATCGCGCAGTTCCAGCGTGGTGTGTCGGACTTCTTGTCAGCCGTCGAGAACTTCAACAAGACGATGCAGCAACTGCACGGCGTCGCAGAACGGGTCAACAGCCTGCTCGACACCGTGGATGAACCGATTCGGGCGTTCGTGCCGCAGATCACCCGGACGCTGAAGGCAGCAGACGCCATGGTCGAGCAGTTGAGCGGTCCGATCGACCGCGTCGCCCCCGGTCTGTCACGGCTGGCCGACGTGCTCGCCTCTCCGACGCTGATGACCCTTCCGACGGACCTCAGCGAGTTCGTCGGTGTTCTCTCCGATCTCGCTCAGCGTCTTCAACCGCTCGGCCAGATGGCCGAATCCGCCGGGAGCCTTTTCGGTCTTCGTCCGTTCGCCTCACTGCTCGGCGGCACTCCCCCGCCACCTGCACCCATCGCAGTGCGAGAAATCGTGGCAGTGGTTCCTGACAAGGCAACGACCAAGAAGGCACCCGCCAAGAAGTCGACGAGCAAAAGATCCTCGGCCAAGAAAGCGCCAACGAAGAAAGCTGCGGCGACCACCAAGTCCGCCGCCAAGCTAGCGCCGCCCACCAAGAAGGCTGCGGCGAAGAAGCGCTAGCCGTCAGTGCTTGGCGATGAACGGAGTCGCCACGACGTGGCCCGGCAATCCGGTGCCGCGGACGTCGACGACGACCTCGGTGCCGGTCGACGTCGCCGGCGGCATGAACGCAAGGGCGATGCCGTGACCCAGCACTGGTGAGAAGTTTCCACTGGTGATGACGCCGACCGGTCGGTCGTCGACGAAGACGGCGCAGTCGGCACGCGGGGGCCGCCGACCATCGGTGACGATGCCCATCAACCGGCGACTTACGCCGGCGGCTTTCTCTGCAGCGAGTGCCCCGCGACCGCGAAATTCGGTCTTCGACCAGGCGACGACCCATCCGAGGCCTGCTTGCAGCGACGTGATGCCGGGACCCAGTTCGTGGCCATGGAGCGGCAGTCCGGCCTCGAGGCGCAGCGTGTCGCGCGCGCCCAACCCGGCCGGTGTGACACCGGCGGCGGTGATGGCCTCCCACAGGTCAACCGCTGCCCCATTGGGCACCGCTATCTCAACGCCTGCCTCACCCGTGTAGCCGGTGCCCGCCACCACACATGGCGTGCCATCCCAGCTCATCTGGCCGACCCGGAACCGGCCAACCGCTGCGGCCTCTGGGAATACGTTGGCGAGGCGCTCTTTGGCGCGTGGGCCTTGCACGGCGAGCACGGCGCGATCGTGCGTTGTCTCGTGGCCGCCGATTGCGGCGCGTACCCGATCGGTGTTGCTGGCGTTGGGCATCACGTCGAAGATCTCGTCATCGACCCACCAGACGATGATGTCGTCGAGCACCGAGCCATCGCTCTCGTCGAGCAGGTGTGTGTACTGGGCACGGCTGGGGCCGATCTTGTTCAGATCATTGGTCAAGGCGAACTGCAGGCGCTCGATGGCGTCGCCGCCCTCGACACGAACGGTGCCGAGGTGAGAAACATCGAAGACGACCGAGTCGTTGCGGCAGGCGAGGTGCTCGACAACAGTGCCCGCCGGGTACGACAGCGGCATGTCCCATCCGCCGAAGGGGACCATCTTTGCGCCGAGCCCTCGATGAATCGCATCGAGCGGGCTGTGTTCGAACTCGCTCATCACATGGCGCGACGAGCTGAGGCTGTGATCGACGACTCATTCAGTTCGACGATCGTCGAGTCGAGATCGGACTTCACGCCGCCGATCGCCAGAACGTTGAGGACGCCCTGACCACCGCGTCGCATGACGTCGATCAACTGCTCGCCATCACACAGGATCACATCACTGCCACTGATCACTAGATGGGCGCTGGCGATGTCGGTCTCGACCTGTGTGCGGAGATACTCGAACGCAGTGCGCACGGACTCGAGTTTGATGCCCGCGTCGAGCAGGCTCTTGATGACGCGCAGTTCCAGCAGATCTCGGTAGCTGTACAAACGACGACTGCCACTGCCGCTGGCGTCGGCCAGAGATGGTCGGATCAAGTCGGTGCGCGCCCAGTAATCGAGCTGCCGATAGGTGATGCCGACGATCGTCGCCGCCTTTGTGCCACTGAACCCTGCCTCGTTCATTGCTGCCTCCGACTCACATCCGCGTAACTACGGCAATGTAAGGAAGGCAAGACTAGGCCAAATCGGTCAAGAGGTCAAACACCACTCGCGTTATTAGACACGCGGAGCGTGCTCAGGCTTCGAAGTCTTCCGGCTTGATCTCGTCGAGGAAATCGCGGAACTCGTCGAGGATCGCTTCGTCCTCGGGCTCGTCGTCGGCCAGGCCGTCGGCAGCGACCAGGCCGACTTCTTCCAACAATGACTCCTCGGCGTAGATCGTGGCCCCCGTGCGGCAGGCGACGGCGATTGCATCCGACGGGCGGCAGGACACGATGGACTCGCTGCCGCGCACCCGCAGATGCAGTTCCGCGTAGAACGTGTGGTCCCGAATCTCGGTGACGACCACCTTGTCCAGTGTGGCCTCGGTGCTACGTAGGAGTTCGACGATCAAGTCGTGGGTCATCGGACGAGGTGCAACGATGCCGGACAAGGCGGTGTGAATCGCCGAGGCCTCGGGAGAACCGATGAGGATCGGCAAGACGCGATGGGGCTCGGGCTGCTCGCGCAAAATGACCACTGGCGTGTTGGCGGGAACCTCCACGCGCACACCGACCAACTCCATCGCGATCACGTTCGGAGCGTACCCCTTCGCGATCGGGCTGTCGCGGTCGGCAAGGCGTCGGCCGAGGAACTCACCCGTCGAGGTGATGACTGAGGGCGGAGTGCACGATGGCCGAACGCAACTCGCCCCCCAGGGCTGCCAAAGAAGTGAGCGTGTCAACTGCCAGTTGACGGGCTAGCGGGTTTCTCTGGCGGAGCAGTGGCAGGATCATCTGCTCGAACAGGGATGCTTCACGTTCCGCAGCCTGACGCCAGGCCTTGAGATGCCGACCTTCGACGCCGTGTTGCATGAAGCCGGCAGCAGCCTGAGCGATCGCCAGGTCGCCGGCGGTGTAAAGGGTGTCTGAACCACTCCCCTTCCCCACGATCAACCCGTAGGACTCGAGCTCGGCCAGTTGCGGCGACGTGAGGCCGGCAAGATCGCACAGGTCGCCGGCGGCAAAGCTGTCGGTGCGGTGATGTGCGGACGACTCCGCGATGCGATTCGTGGCTGTAGGCGGCGCGACGAATTCCTCGGCGGCTTCGACGTGATGCTGCACACTGTCGGTCGTGGCCGTCGCAACCGAGCCATGGGCAGGGGTGCCGTCACCGTTGGTTTCTTCCTCGATGCCCTCCGGAGTGCGGATGCCGCGCGGCGGAGTTGTCGGACCTGTCGGATCCTCAATCGCTCCGCTCTCCAGTCGATCACGGATGACGCGTAGTGGAAGGAAGTTCTCGCGCTGCTCGCGCAGAATGACGCGCAACAGATCCACATCGTTGTCGTAGAACTTGCGATAGCCGCTGGCGGTGCGCTCCGGGTCGATCAAGCCCTGGCTCTCCAAGAACCTGATCTTGGAGATCGTGACGTCGGGAAACTCCTCGAGCAGGAGTCCGAGCACTTCGCCGATGGACAGATACGGGCGTTCTTGCATGATCATGTCTCAGCTGCGGCGCGCTCGAAGAAGACCAGACGAAACTTGCCGACCTGTAGCTCGTCGCCTTGACGCAGTACAACCTCATCGTCGATGCGCTCTGCGTTGAGATACGTTCCGTTCAGCGAGCCGGCGTCGCGGACCACGTAGCCAATGGGAGTTCGTTCCACTTCGGCATGACGTCGCGAAACCGTGATGTCGTCGAGGCTGATCTCACTGTCGGGATGGCGACCGAGCCGAGTGAGTTGATCGTGCAGTGCGAACGCGTCGCCGGCCTGCGTTCCCGATCGAACGATCAACGAGGCGACGCCTTCATCGAGGTCGCCGACGCTGACCACGACGTCGTCTTCGACACCGGCTGCGTCTTGCAGAGGATCGACCTTGGCGAGGGTGATCGTGTGGTCGGCAATGCGATCGAGCACGCTGCCACACGACGAGCAGAACCCGGATTCCGGGGGGTTCCTGTGGCCGCATTGATTGCAAAACACGTAGGCCATTGGAAGGAGACTAACCGTCGATGAGAGCTTGATAGCCAACGGCGTCGAGCAAGCCATCGATCTCGGCCGGATTGCTCATCTCGATCTCGCAGATCCAGCCGGCACCGTATGGATCGGAGTTCAACGCATCAGGTCCGCTGCTGAGCGCGTCGTTGACCGCGACGACGGTTCCCGAGACCGGGGCATAGATGTCGCTGACCGACTTGGTGCTCTCGACCTCACTGAAGCTGACGCCCGTAGCCACGGTCTCGCCGATCTTTGGGGCCTGCACGTACACCACATCACCCAGTGCCTCTTGGGCGTAGTCGGTGATTCCGATGCGAGCACGGGTGCCGTCGACGGCGACCCACTCGTGATCACTGGAGTAGAGAAGGTGGGCAGGTACCGTCATGGCCCCGCAGACTAGCGGGCGGCCTCGCGCCCCTCGCGCAGACTGTCGCGGATCGTCGGGATGTACGTGAAAGCCGTGTAGTAGCTGAGGATCAACCCGGGAATTCCCAACATCCACGATGCAATTTGGAACCCGCGATGCCCGGGGAAATCGGTCGATCCGAGCATGAAGCCGGGGAATGCGAACATGAGCAGGAACGTCGCGGACTTGCCCAACCACGTGACATCGAACCGCTTCATGCCGAAGACGAGGGTGGCGATTGCAACGGTGCCGCCGAAGATGACCTCACGGGCGACGACTGCCCAGGCGATCCACAGTGGCGCGGCGTGATCGATGATGATTCCGCCGATGCCGACGATGAACAGAATTCGATCGGCGATCGGATCGAAGATCTTGCCGAACTCACTTGTCTGGTTCAGGCGGCGCGCCAACCAACCGTCGACCCAGTCGGTCGCGCCCAGCCCGCCCAGCAGCCAGGCCGCGCCGGCTCGGTTGTCGCGTCCGAAGAGCAGGTACAGGAACAAGGGGATGCAGCACAATCGGAACAGCGTGAACGCGTTCGGAAGCGTGACATA